>VBEU01000093.1 GCA_005883775.1 Chloroflexota bacterium
CCTCGGTGAGATGAATGCGGAACAGCTCTGGGACACGACGCTGAACCCGGCGACCCGGACCCTGAGGCGCGTGACTCTCGACGACGCGGAACTGGCGGACCTTGTGTTCGACGAGCTTATGGGCAGTGAGGTCGAGGGCCGAAAGAAATGGATCATGGCGAACGCCGGCAAAGCCGACCTCGACATCTAGTGGCGAAGCTGTCCGAGCTGGGGGTCGACTTTCAGCATTGGTGCTTCGCATGCGGTCAGCTCAACTCCGGTGGGTTGCACCTCGATTTTGAGGTGTCGCGCGATCGTGCCGTGGCGCGCTACACCGCGTTGCAGCGCCATCAGGGTTACGACGGGCTGCTTCACGGCGGCGTGGTGACTGCGCTCCTCGATGAGGCCATGGGCTGGGCGATCTTTCACCAAGGCATTTGGGGAGTGACCGCGAAGATCAGCGTCACGTTCCGCGAGCCGGTCCCGATCGGCGTGGATCTGCGCGTGGTCGGCGAGATCGCGCGCGACCGAGGCAGAGTGATCGAGACGCACGGTACGGTCGAGCGTGTGGAAGACGGCACAACGCTGGCCGAGGCGGAGGCGACGTTTCTCCGGATGCCCGAAGGCCGCCGCCGCGAGCTCGAGCAGCGCTATTCGGGCACCGAGGACGCATTTGCGCGGGTGAGAGCCGCGGTCGAACGCGAAGAACGTTCGAGAGAACACGGACGAACCTAGAGAGTGAATAGAACAGGGTGATCGAAGAACCAACGAACGAGCGCGTAGTGGGCGTCGAGCTCGAGCACGAGATGCGCCAGGCGTACCTCGATTACTCGATGAGCGTGATCGTCGCGCGCGCGCTGCCCGACGTCCGCGACGGCCTAAAACCGGTACAGCGCCGGATCCTCTACACGATGCTCGAGGAGGGGCTGCGCAACGATCGGCCATTCCGCAAGTCGGCGAATGTCGTCGGCGTGGTGATGGCGAAATACCACCCGCATGGCGACGTGCCGATCTACGACGCGCTCGTCCGTCTCGCGCAGGACTTCGCGGCCCGGTACCCGCTGGTGCAGGGCCAGGGAAACTTTGGCTGCTTCACGGGTGAGACAAAGGTGGAGCTCTATAACGGCGAGCAGAAGCCCTTCACGGAGCTCGTCGAGATGGCGCACAAGGGCCTGCGTGCCGAGATCTTCACGGTCGATCCCCACCGCAACGTGCGCATCAAACCACTGCGCGCGCCGAGGCTCGTCCGTCGCAACGACCCGGTCGTGAAGGTCACGCTCGAGACCGGCGCCGAGATCGTCTGCACCCCGGACCACCGGTTCATGCTCCGCGACGGGACCTATCGCGAGGCGCAGCAGCTCAAGGCCAAGGATCAGCTCATGCCGTTCTCGCGGACCGCGATACCGGAGCGTCTGCACCGGACGGGCGCTTTCCCGATCCCCGCGAGCCTCACCCAGAAGGTGAGCAAAATCGAGCCCGCCGGCCGCGCCGACGTTTACGACCTCACCGTCGACCTCACTCAGAACTTCGCGCTCGCCGCGGGCGTTTTCGTCCACAACTCGATCGACGACGACCCACCCGCCCACATGCGGTACACCGAGGCCCGCCTCGCCGCGATCTCGACTGAGATGCTCGCCGACATCGAGAAGGAAACGGTCGACTGGACCCCGAACTACGACAACCGGCATCTCCAGCCCACCGTCCTGCCAGCCCGCGTCCCGAACCTGATCGTGAACGGGTCCGCCGGTATCGCGGTCGGTATGGCGACGAACATCCCGCCCCACAACCTGCGCGAGATCGTTGCCGCCACGAAGCGGCTGATCGACGACCCAGAGCTGACCACCGACGACCTCTGCGAGACCGTGATCGGGCCCGATTTTCCAGGTGGGGGCGTCATCTACCGGTTCGACGAGCAACGCAATGTCGAGACGGGCGCCGCCGAGCGTGTCGACGCGATACGCCGGGCCTACGCGCAGGGCCGCGGCAGGATCATCGCCCGGGCGAAGGCGCACAACGAGCAGCTCCGTGGGAATCGCGACGCGATCATCGTCACCGAGCTGCCCTACGCGGTGAACAAGGCGTCGCTCATCGAGAAGATCGCCGATCTCGTGCAGAACAAGAAGCTTGCCGGTATCTCCGACATCCGCGACGAGAGCGATCGCGACGGGATGCGCATCGTCATCGAGATCAAGCGCGACGACGATGCCACCCTCGTGCTGAACAACCTCTACAAGCACACCGCGATGCAGTCGGCCTTCAACTTCAACATGCTCGCGCTGGTCGAGCAGCAGCCCCGAACGCTTTCCCTCAAGGAGATCCTCCAGCATCACGTCGATCACCGCCGTGAAGTCATTCGGCGCCGCACCGACCACGACCTTCGTAGGGCCAAGGAGCGCGCCCACATCCTCGAGGGCCTCAAGATCGCGCACGATCACATCGACGAGATCATCAAGCTGATCCGCGCGCACAAGGGCCAGGAGACGCTCCTCGTCGGAAAGCTGCGCGAAGGGTTCGGGCTGTCGGAAGCGCAGGCCAAGGCCATCCTCGAAATGCAGCTTCGCCGGCTCTCGGGACTCGAGCGCCAGAAGCTTGACGATGACTACCGCGAGACGATCAAGCTCATCTCCGAGCTCGAGTCGATCCTGGCGAGCCCGCGACGGATCCTCGCTCTGATCAAGCAGGACCTCGACGAGATCGCGACCAAGTACGGTGATGACCGCCGCACCGAGATCGTCGACGACACGCCCCGCCAGCTCTCGCAGGAGGAGCTCGTCGCCGACGAGGACGTCGTCATCACCGTCTCGACCCGCAACTACGTGAAGCGCATGCCGCTCTCGACCTATCGCGCACAGCACCGCGGAGGACGGGGCGTGATCGGGATGGCCACACGCGACGAGGACGACGTCGAGCATCTGGTCGTGGCCCGAAGCCACGATCGTCTCTACGTCTTCACCGACCGTGGGCGAGTCTTCGCGCTCAAGGTCTTCGAGTTGCCGGACGCGAGCCGCACCGCGAAGGGAACACCGATCCAGAACATCCTCGAGGCGATGCAGGCCGGCGAACGTGTCACGGCCCTCGTCGCGCTCCGGGACACGACCACGACCGAGCATCTCGTGATGGCGACGCGCAAGGGATTCATCAAGAAGACGCCGCTCTCCGAATACGCGAACGTCCGGCGCGCCGGCCTCATCGCGATCGCACTCCGAAAGGGCGACGAGCTCGCATGGGTCGCGCCGTGCACGTCGCAGGACCGGATCCTCCTCGCCACAAGAAAGGGCAAGGCGATCACGTTCAAGGCGACCGATGCGCGTCCGATGGGCCGGCAGACGCAGGGAGTGACCGGCATCCGGCTGCAGAAGGGCGACGAGGTTGTCGGTATGGGCATCGCCCGTCCTCGGACCGAGGCGCTCTCGGTGACCGAGAACGGCTTCGGGAAGCGAACCGCCGTCGCTGAATTCCCGACTCAGGGGCGCGGCGGTCAGGGAGTGATCCTCGCAGCCCTTTCGCCGAAGACGGGCAACGTGGCCGCCATCCAGATGGTCGATGAGGGGACTCAGGAGATCCTTCTGATCACTTCGAACGGCGTCGTGATCCGTACTCCACTCGAGCAGGTGCGCGCGCTCGGCCGCGCCACGATGGGCGTGAAGGTGATGGCGGTCGGCGAGACCAAGATCGCGTCGATCGCGACGTTCACCCCGATGCGGCCGGCACAAACGCAGCTCGATCTACCGCGCTGACCCACCGATCGGCGCTCACGCCCGCACGAGCAGGTTGCAATCGCGGCGCATGCTTGCCGTAGGTGCGTAGCAAAGAGGCACCAGGAGTACCTCTTTCGACCAAATTGACGTTGTCCCAAGCGCACGCCCCGGTATGGTGGCGCTCCTTGGGAGGGGCAACCAACTGATCACGCTGGACGACGTCAGCAAGCGCTATCCGAATGGCACCGACGCTCTTCGTGACGTGGATCTCGAGATCGACTCCGGAGATTTCGTATTCCTCGTCGGCTCCTCCGGGGCGGGCAAGTCCAGCCTGATCCGCCTGCTGATCCGGGAGGAACTGCCGTCGTCGGGCCGCGTGTGGGTCGACGGTCAGGACGTCGTCCGCATGAAGCACTCGGCGGTGCCAAAGCTTCGCCGGCGGGTCGGCGTCGTGTTCCAAGACTTCAAGCTCCTCCCGCGGAAGACCGTCGCCGAGAATGTCGGCTTCGCCCTCCTCGTCACCGGACACTCGGGTGAAGAGGCCCGTGAGGAGACCGAGCGCGCGCTCGCTCTCGTCGGCCTTTCACAGCGACGCGGGCATTTCCCGGATCAGCTCTCAGGCGGCGAGAAGCAACGCACGGCCATCGCGCGCGCCTTGGTGAGCCGCCCGAAAATACTCATCGCCGACGAGCCAACAGGAAACCTTGATCCGGTCACGAGCTGGGAGATCATCAAGCTCCTGGTTCGGGTCAACGAGCTCGGCACCACGCTGCTGATGGCCACGCACAACGCCGAGATCGTCAACGCGCTCCGTCGCCGTGTCGTCCACCTCGACCACGGAATGGTCGTCCGCGACGAGCGTGAGGGCCAGTACGCGGCATGAGGCGCCTCGAATACGTCGTCACGACGGCCGCCCAGGGCTTCTGGCGCAACCCCGTCATGAGCCTCGCGTCGACGTTCACCGTCGGCCTGATGCTCCTGCTCTTCGCGTTCTTCCTGGCGACCGACCGCGGCCTGCAGGCTGCGGTCGGCGTTCTGGAATCCAAGGTCGAGCTCGCGCTCTTCCTCGAGGACGACGCCCGCGTGTCGGACGTCCTCGACCTGCGCGCGCGCATCGAGGCCGACCCGGCTGTCTCGCGGGTCGACTACGTCACCAAAGAGCAAGCGATGGCGCGTCTTGTCGACATCGCCGCGAAACGGCCCGACATCCAGATCGTCGACACCTCTGAAAACCCGCTCCAGGCGTCTCTCGAGGTCAAGCTCGCTCACGCACAGGACGCACCGCGGGTGACCGCCGCTCTTCGCGAGGAGATCGGAAAAGGGGTCGTCAGCGACGTCGTGGACAACCCGCAGGTCGTCGACAAGCTGCTGACGATCACGCGCGTGCTTTCGTTCGGCGGACTCGCCGTCCTCGCGATGATGCTGATCGTCGCCCTGTTCGTGATCGTGAACACGATTCGCATCGCCGTGCACGCCCGTCGTGACGAGATCGAGATCATGAAGCTCGTCGGCGCGACCGATTGGTTCGTGCGCTGGCCCTTCATCCTCGAGGGGATGCTCGTCGGGGCGCTTGGCGCGATGGCTGCGACGGCGGTCGTGCTCGTCGCGGCCGGACCGGTCATGAATGCCATGGTCAGCTTCATCGAGATCCTTCCGCTCTCGTTTGGGACCACCTTCGTCTGGCAGCTCGTCGGTAGCGTCTTCGCCCTCGCGCTCGCCGTCGGCGGGGGCGGGGCCATGCTGTCGGTGCGGGCGCACCTCGCCAAATGAGACTCCGAAGAGCCTTGACCCCAGGCACGAGCGGGTGCAACGATGCGTCCCGCATGGGAACTCCCCGGCAACCCGCTCGGGGAGGTGGGGTCTGGAGGACGCGCGCGGCTCGCGCGACCACGGTCGCGCTGGTCGTCTCTGCGTTCCTAGGCGGCTTGGCCCAACCCGCGTCCGCCGATGACCCGATCACCGAGGCTCTGAAGCGCAAGGACGAGCTCGCGCGCGCCGTGCAGCTCTCCCGCGCGAACGCCGAGCGTTACCAGGCGGTCGCCAATCAGTTCCAGGCGGTCGTCAACCAGACCAACGCCCGGATCGCCGACCTCGCCGACAAGCAGGCGAACGCGCAGTCCGAGGCCGACCAGCTCTTCTACCAGATCCAGATCGCCGAGGAGCAGCTCGCGCTCGTCACCTTCCAGCTCGACGAGACGCGCGCGCTTGCGGATTCCTTGAAGGCCGAGGCCACTCAGGAGTCCAAGCAGCTCGCGGGTCGCGAGGACCTCTACGCGCGCCACCTGCGAACGACGTACCGGCAGGCCCTCATCAGTCCGCTCGAGATGCTCCTTTCGTCGGCGTCGCTGACCGAATTCGCAAACAGACTTCAGGAGATGATCTTCATCAACCGGCAGGACGTGCAGCTCGCGAACGAGATCCGCACGATTCGCGCCGACACCCAGCAAAAGCAGGACGACGCCGCGACCAAAGAGAAGGAGATCCTCGGCCTCACCGAACAGATCACGACGCAGCGCCAGCAGCTGTCGGGCGCGAAAGACAAATACGACAAGCTTGTGGCCGAGGCGCAGTCGGCGATCGACGAGGTCGCGACGGTCCGCGCGACGGCCCTCGGGAATCGGCAAGCGGCGCAGGGCCAGGTCAGCCAGACAAATCAAACGACTGCGACCCTGACGCGGCAGCTCGACGAAGCCGAGGCGCAGTACGAGGCCCTCGCGGCGAACGCGGCCGGCGGCAGCGGACTGGGTGCGTTCAACGGCTCCACGCTCGCGATGTGGCCGCTCCGCGGACCGATCACGTCGGGGTTCGGCGCGCGCTGGGGCGGATTCCACAACGGCATCGACATCGCCGCGCCGAAGTACACACCGATCCGCGCTGCATCGGCCGGAAAGGTGGTCACCGTCGGCCGCCCGTACCTCGCGTACGGCGACACAGCGGTCGTCGTGATCATCGCTCATGGCTTCAACTTCTCGACGCTCTACGGCCATCTCGACGATCTGCACTGGCCGATCGTCTCCGTCGGGCAGACCGTCTCCGCAGGGCAGATCATCGCGTACGTCGGTATGACCGGATGGACGACCGGACCGCACCTCCACTTCATGACGATCCTGAACGGACGCGCGGTCAACCCGATGGGCTACCTCCCGTAGCGGCTACCGCCGCTACTGCTCTTTTCGCTTCCGCAGTTACGTGTAGACGGGACGTTCGCGTCTTCAGTGCGTCCCCGGCGACATTGACGGTAAGTGGCAGCCATGTAGCATCAATTCCGAAAGAAAGGAGGTGATGTGGAGTGGGCGATGCCAGTGGGAATCCAAAGACCCATGTGAGCTCACTTCAGCCTTTCGTAATGAATCGATCTGAGGTGAACGCGCACTAACTCACTGGGTCTTTGGTGACCCGGCAAAGGAGGGCGGCGGCAGAGATGCCGCCGCTCTTCGTTTTCAACCACCTAATCTGGGCGCCATGCCATCCCAGAAGACCGCACCGCCTCCGGAGCCCGAGCGTCAGGTCCAGCTCGCCGAGAATCGCAAAGCCCGCTTCGACTATCAGATCGAAAGCCGGCTCGAGGCAGGTATCGCGTTACGCGGCACGGAGATCAAATCGCTTCGCGCCGGCCACGCCAACCTGCGTGATGGGTACGCGCGCGTCGAGAACGGCGAGGTGTGGCTGCGCAACGTCCACATCGCACCCTGGGCAAATTCGCCCTACGACAATCACGACCCGCTTCGCCCGCGCAAGCTGCTCCTGCATAAGGACGAGATCGGGCAGCTCGTCGGAACGGTCGCGCAGAAGGGCTACACCCTCGTCCCGCTGCGGATGTACATCAAACACGGGCGCGCCAAAGTCGAGCTGGGCGTCGCGCGCGGGCGCAAACGCTACGACAAGCGACAGGTCATCAAGGAACGCGAGGCCACGCGCGAGATGGACGCCGCCATCCGTAGGCGGGTGGGCCGGGGCTAGCCCCGGCGAACGGCGCGACTGGCCGGGGTTATCCCGCCGGTTGGAGGATGGGAGGGCCCGCGCGCCCGGCCGTGTCGACACCCACGGTCTCCGCGAACTGGCTCTGGTAGAGGCGGTAGTAAAAGCCCTGCTTGCGCAGGAGCTCGGCGTGGTCACCCTGCTCCACGATCCGTCCGCCCTCCATCACGACGATCTCGTCGGCGTTGCGGATCGTGGAGAGGCGGTGCGCGATGACGAATGAGGTGCGGCCATGACGCAGCCGCGCCATTGCCTGCTGGATGAGCACCTCGGTGCGTGTGTCGACGTTGCTCGTCGCTTCGTCGAGGATGAGGATGCTCGGGTCCGCGAGGAACGCGCGCGCGATCGTGACGAGCTGCCGTTGGCCTGCCGAGATGTTCGAAGCTTCTTCCTCGAGCAGCGTGTCGTACCCGTCGGGAAGGGTGCGCACGAAAGGATCGACGTGGGCGGCCGTCGCGGCGACGACGATCTCATCGAGCGTGGCGCCTTCCTTGCCGTAAGCGATGTTGTCGCGGATCGTACCGGCGAAGAGCCAGCTGTCCTGGAGCACCATGCCGAACGCGCGCCGGACAGCGTCGCGCGGCAGCTCGCGCGTATCGGTCCCATCGAGGCGGATGGCACCACCGTCGATGTCGTAGAAGCGCATGAGGAGATTCACGATCGTGGTCTTCCCTGCGCCGGTCGGCCCGACGATCGCGACGGTCTCGCCCGGTCGCACGTCGAGAGAGAAGTCCTCGATGAGCGGCCTATCCGGCAGGTAGCGGAAGGAGACGCGGTCGAGCTCGACGTGACCGCTCGTCGTCCGGGGTGCCGTTGCGCCGATCCGGTCAGGCGTCTCTTCGGGCGCGCCGAGGAACTCGAACACGCGCTCGTGACGTCTCCGAGGCTCATTGCGCCGGACGCCACGCGATACCCGCCGATGACGGCCACCCCGACGTAGTTCAGGTTCGAAAGGAACTGCATCGCGGGCTGGATGATCCCCGAGAGGAACTGCGCGCGGAAGCTGGCGCGGTAGAGCCGTTCGTTCTGGTCGTTGAACTGCCGGATCGCGCTCTGGCGGCGCCCGAAGACCTGGACCAGCGCGTGGCCGCTGTGCATCTGCTCCACGTGCCCGTTCAGCGCGCCGGTCTCGGCCCACTGCGCGATGAACTCCTTCTGCGAGCGTCCGGCGATCACGATCGTGACGGCGAACGACAGCGGGATCGTGATGACCGAGATCAACGCGAGGAGGGGACTGATCCAGAGCATCATCCCGAGAACGCCGATCACGGTGAGCACCGATGTGAGCAGCTGCGAGAGTCCCTGCTGGAGAGTCGTCGCGATGTTGTCGACGTCGTTGGTAACGCGGCTCAGCAGGTCACCGTGCGCGTGGCTGTCGAAATACCGCAGCGGGAGACGTGCGAGCTTCTCCTCGACCTCACGCCGCAGGCCGTAGACGGTCCGCTGCGCGACACCGGCCATGATGTAGGCCTGCGCCCAGGCGAGGAGCGAGGCGAGGGCGTACACGACCACGGCGAGCGCGAGGATCTGGGCGAGCGCTGCGAAGTCGATGCCCACCCCGGGGACCGCGTTGGTGGCAGCGAGCATGTCCGCGAGCTGACCCCGCCCGCTGGCCCGAAGCGATGCGATGACCTGCTCCTTCGGAACTCCGGCTGGAAGAGTCCGGCCGACGACCCCGTCAAAGATGACGTTCAAGCACCGCCCTCTCGGCGCGGAGCCGCGACAGCAGCTTTCTGAGGGTGCCGCGGAAATCCTTGGACCGCTCGACCGGCGCGCTGAGGCCCATGAACGGGCCACCGCGCTGGCCCGCCTGGGGCCGTCCGCCCGGGCCGCGACCCTGAAGAGGCCTTCCCATCATCATGCCGCGGCCGCCCCGAGCTGCGAGTCGACGATCTCGCGGTATTCGGCGCTGGTCCGCATGAGCTCGTCGTGCGTCCCGCTTCCCACAACGCGCCCTTCGTCGAGCACGACGATGTGATCGGCGTGCAGGATCATGCTCACGCGCTGCGCGACGATGATCACGGTCGCCTCCGTGGTCTCCGTCTTCAGGGCCATCCGCAGCCGCGCGTCGGTACCGGCGTCGAGCGCGGAGAAGCAGTCATCGAAGAGGTAGATCGCCGGACGCTTGACGACCGCGCGCGCGATCGCGAGCCGCTGACGCTGCCCGCCCGAAACGTTGGTCCCGCCCTGGTCGATCGGCGCCTCGAGCTGGCCGGGCATCGCGGCGACGAAATCGCGAGCCTGCGCCACCTCGAGCGCGCGCCAGAGCTGCGCGTCGCTAGCGGTCTCGTTGCCGAACCGGAGGTTCTGCGCGACCGTGCCCTTGAACAGATATGCGGTCTGCGGAACGAGCCCGATGCGCGACCAGAGCCCGTCGAGCGCCTGCTCGCGCACATCGAGGCCGTCCACGAGCACCACGCCGGAGGTGACATCGAAGCTACGCGTCACGAGGCTCACGACCGTGCTCTTTCCCGAGCCGGTGCCGCCGATGATCGCCGTCGTGCGCCCGGGTCGCGCTTCGAACGTCAGGCCGCGCAGCACGGGACGCTCGCCGTGGGGGTACGCGAAGGTGACGTCCGCGAACGCGACGAGCCCTGAGAGCTGCTGCGGGGCGATGGGGCGCGGCGGCTCTGCGATGGATGATGTCGTCTCGAGCACCTCGACGATCCGCTGGGCGCTCGCCTCCGCACGCGGGACGAGGATGACCATGAAGACCGCGGTCATCACAGCGAACAGGATCTGCATGATGTACTGCAGGAACGCGGTGAGATTGCCGATCGGCATATCGCCGCGATCGACGAGGCTCGCGCCGAACCACAGGATCGCGACCGTCGACAGGTTCATGATCCCGAGAAGGGCCGGGAACGCGAGGGCGAAGATGCGGTTCACGCGCAGGGATGTCGCCGTGAGGTCCGCGTTCGCGGTCTCGAAGCGCACTTGCTCCGACCGAACGCGAATGAACGCGCGCACGACGCGCACGCCGGTGATCTGCTCGCGCAGCACTTGGGTGATCCGGTCGATCTTCACCTGCACCTGGCGGAAGAGCGGCACCGCTTTCCAGAGCAACACGCCGAATCGCCAGGATCGGCGCGCTCACGAGGATCGTGAGCGCGATCTGCAGGAAGAGCTGCACCTGCTGGACGTCGTTCGTGTTGCGCGTGATGAGCGATGCCGTCCCGAAGCGGTTCATCTCGCGCGCGGAGAAGCTCTGCACGCGATCGAAGACCGCGCCGCGAACATCCCGGCCGACGCCCATCGACGTCTGCGAGGCAAAGTACACCGCCACGATGGCGAAGAGACCGAGGAGCAGCGTGATCCCGAGCATGACCGCGCCGGTGCGCCAGATGTAATCGGTGTCGCCCGTGGCAACGCCGTTGTTGATGATGTCCGCGTTGAGATTGGGCAGGTAAAGGTTCCCGACCGACCCCAGAAGCAGGAGCGCCGTGACGATCGCGACCTGCCGCCGATACGGCGCGAGGTAGGTCCGAAGCAGGCGGATCAACACGGACAGTGACCTCGCAAGACGATCGAGAACACGTCCGGGCCTAGTCCCCGAACGCCGGCGCCCTCTCCACCTCAGGCCGGCTGACCCGGTCGGCTCGACCGCGCAGCGGGACCTCCTGGAGGAACAGGGAGACGACCACCGCAAGCGCGGCGACGGCGGCGGCGATGAGGAAGACGTCGTGGAGCCCCGAGGCGAGCGCGCCTCGGATCGCGAGCAGGACCGGCGGCGGCATCTGCCCGGTCGCCGCGGGATTGAAGATGGCCTGCGCGTTGCCGGCCTTCGCGGAGACGGCTCCGGCGAGCTGCGACGGCAGCGCGGCCGCGATCTTCTGGGTCAGCTCGTGGCCCAGCACCGACCCGAGCAGCGCGACGCCGACGGTGCTGCCGATGTTGCGCCAGAACTGGATCTGGCTGGAGACGACGCCGAGGAACCTTGCATCGACCGCGCTCTGCGTCGCGTTCAGATAAAGAGGCATGCCGACACCGACGCCAAGCCCTATGAGGACGAGATCTCGGACGACCTCGATCTCAGGCGTACCGACGGTCACCTGCGCGAGCAACACGAGGCCGATCGTGAGAATCACGGCCCCAACGGTTCCGATATAGCGGTAGCGCTTGATGCGCACCATGAGCTGCCCGGTCACGATGCTGGCGCTGATCAGACCGACCATCAGCGGAGTGATCAGGAGACCCGAATTTGTCGCCGGAATTCCGAGGACGCCCTGATATACGAGACCCACAAAAATGATCGCCCCGAACATCGCGAACCCGAGGAGGAACCCGATGATCGTCGACACGGTGTACGTCGGGTTCTTCCAGAGCTCGAACGGCACGATCGGATGCCGGTCGCGCCGCTCGATGATGAAGAAGATCACCGCCATGAGCGCGTCGCCGTCAAGGTGAAGGCCCCAGCGAAGTCGATATCTCGCCACGAAGCCTTGTGCGCGACGTAGGGAAGCGTCACGAGGCAGACGAGGATCGCGAGAATGCCAACGGGCACGTTCACGTAGAAGACCCAGCGCCAGCTGAGGTTGTCGGTGAGGTAGCCGCCGACGGTCGGACCGACGACGGACGCGATGCCGAAGATGCCACCAAAGACGCCCTGGAGCTTCGCGCGCTCGGCCGGCGCGTACAGATCGCCGATCGTCGCGAATACGCTCGCGAACAGCACGCCGCCAAAAATTCCCTGGATCCCCCGGAAGGCGATCAGCTCCGTCATGTTCTGGGCTTGCCCGCAGAGCGCCGACGCGAGGACGAATCCGATCATCCCGGCGAGAAGGAAGGGCTTGCGGCCGAACAGATCGCCGAGCTTGCCCGCGATCGGGGTGAGCGTGGTCGACGAGACCAGGTATGCCGTCGCGACCCACGCGAAGTAGTCGAGACCGTTGAGGTCGGCGACGATGCGCGGCAGCGCGGTGCCGACGATCGTCTGGTCGAGCGCGGCGAGGAAGAGGGCCAGTCCGACACCGACCGTTGCGAGGATTCGGGCGTTCCGTGTCAGCTCAGCGGGCATTGACAGTCTCCTTGGTCATGGCTTCGATCGAGTCATTCAGGTCCGTCAGCGCAGCGCGCAGACGTGCGCGCTTCTCGGCGGGGAGCCGCGCGAGCACGCTGGCTACGCCCCGTTTCATGATCTCGCCGTATTTGTCGAGCTCGCGGCGCCCCTGGCCGGTCAGCTCGACGAGCACGACACGCCGATCGGCCGGGTCCTCAAGGCGGCGGACGAATCCGTCACGCGCGAGCGAATCGATTTGCTCGGTAAGCGCGGGCGCGGTCATGGCGCAACGCTGCGCCAGATCACCGCTTCGCATCGCGCGCTCCCGCAGCTGCCACATCACGCCGGCTCGGTTGGCCGATACGTGGCTCTGCTCCCGGTTCGCGGCCGTGGCCATCTTGATGATCCGCAGCGTGCTCAGAAGAAGACCCGCGAGCTCGAGATCTTCGGCCTTGGCCGCGACATGACGCTCCATAAGCGTGGGCACTGGTTCGGACTCCAAATAGTTAGGTGACCGAAATGTAAGGGGTCCGCAGCAAGGGCACAAGGGCCGCGAGTGTCTCGTCCGTCACAGAAAACCGCGAACGTGTGGTCTAGCCGGCCCCGGACTCCACGAACGGCTGCTCTATGTCCGCGGCGAAGAACTTGCGCCCGCCGCAGGTGGGGCACTTGTCGGGCTGGCGCTCGCCGTGCGAGATCGTGCCGCAGGCTTCGCACCGGAAATGCTTTTGACCACCCTTCGCGCGAACCACGGCCGGCGCTTCGGCGAGGAGCTGGCGGATCTGGCCCAGCTCGCTTGCGATCCGCAGCGGATCGATCCCGGTCCCGGTCTGATCCGCCTCGACGAGACGATTCATGAGTGCATCGAGGCGGGCGAGGGCTTCTTTCACGGTCGCGGTCAGAATAGACGCGTCCGGCGCCGCCTTCACGGACCTCGGCTCAGGCCGCTCGGTTTGTCTTTGCGCGTTCGGCGGCGGCCGCCCTCGAGCCGACCAGATAAGCCACCACACCGACCACGAGTACGAGCACATAGACGCCGGCACCGATCACCGGAAGACCGAGCGCCCGATCGAGCGAGTACGCGCCTGGGTCGGCGACGCCATTGATCGCGGCGACCGCACCGAGGGTGAATGGAAATTCGATCCCGCCCTTGGTGTTCCAGAAGCCCTTGGCCCAGTGCGCGCGCGCGATGGCCACGCCCATCTGGACCGTGAGGGCCGCCGCGACGATCGGGACGACCAGACCAAGCGCGAACGCGATACCGCCGGCGAGCTCGGCGAAGGCCGAGACCCAGGCCCAGAACCATGGGGGCCGCATACCCATACGCGTGACGCCCTGAGTCCAGCCCGCAAGGCCAGGGCCTCCCCACACGCCCAGAACTTTCTGCGCTCCGTGTGCCGCGATGACGAGACCGACAACGGCACGCACGAGCGCGAGTGCGAGATCGGTTGAGATGACTGGTGTGACGAGCATGGAGGTCTCTCCTTTTCGTCAGTGCCGCACAACGCGTTCCACACCTCGACTATTCCCGCTGTCCATTTCGCGACTCGCTCGTATCGTGCGAGGATGCGCCTAGACCACGTCGTCATCGCGGTGAGCGACTTCGAACGATCGAATGCCTTCTACCGAGACGTGCTCGGAGCGGAAGTCGTCGAGGTCGACGGCCGAGTCGCCTACCGAATCGGCGGTCAGCAGCTCAACGTGCACGGTCCGGGCGTGCGGCCGGCGATGGTCGCGCGGATCGCGGTGATCCCCGGGAACAGCGACCTCTGCTTCGAGTGGGACGGCGCGATCGCCGGGGCCCTCGCGCACCTGAGCGCGCACGGAGTTCCGGTGGAGATGGGACCGATGACCCGCGTTGGAGCGAAGGGGCGCGGGACGAGTGTGTATTTCCGCGATCCCGACGGGACTCTGCTCGAGCTCATCGCATACGCGAGCTAGTCGGATGCGCCTCGGCTGATCC
Source organism: Chloroflexota bacterium (assembly GCA_005883775.1). GTDB lineage: Bacteria > Chloroflexota > Limnocylindria > P2-11E > P2-11E > 3-1-20CM-2-70-9. The sequence goes on from VBEU01000093.1 coordinate 14,618, forward strand.
GGCGCGCGAACTCGGGGAGCGCGTTTACGAACCCGGCAACATCTTTGGGCGCGAGGCCTGGTGCGCGGCAGAGCACCTGATCGCGCTGGATCTCATACGTGAGTGGAAGGCGCGGCGCTTCGTCGACGAGCCATGTCATGAGCGCAAGATCGAGAAGGGCTGCCGCGAAGCCGCGGTCGGGCGAGATCACGCGATAGCGCGCGTTGAAGGCGCCCCACTCGAGACGCACCGGCTCGCCGCCCGCGCGATCCGGCAGTGGCGCGGACGCAGGCTCGATGACCACATGCGGTCGCTCACCATCCACGGTCGCGAGCGCGCAGCTGAATCGAACGGGCTCCGACCGCAACTTGCCGCCCGGCTCGCCGTCCGAGTCGACGCGCTGACGGTACAGAAAGTCGAAGGCGACGAGATCGACGCCCTCGATCGTCCCCCTGATGAAGTTCTCGCAGGTCTGCTCGATGCCTCGAGAGAAGAGCTCGAATGGATAGAGGAACGCGGTCGACCCCGGATACGCCGGATCTACTCGCGCGAAGGTGAGGCCGAGCCCGCGCGCGACCTGTTCGATCTCCTCGGCGCGCGAGAGCTCGCGGCGAAAGCGATCGAGATAGACCGGCGCGACGACCAGCGCGACGACCGCACCGATCGCCGCGAGGGCGAATACCAAAGGCACGACATGCCATTCTGTAGCCGCTTCGCGGCTCGTCGCTGTAGGGCGACTTCGTGCTTTCCAGAACGCCCTCGGCCGGCCGGATTGAGCTATGGCTCTCTCCGCCGGCCTCCTAGTCACTGTGGAGATGGGGGAGGGTCGAACTCCCCGTCCAAGGCCTGCGCGCGGATCGCTTCTACGAGCGTGGTCGGCGATTTTGATCTCGCGGACCGAGGCGCGCACCGACACGCTCCTCGTTCTCGCCAGGTCGGTTTACTTGAGCCCGCCTACCGACCAGTCGGCGGGCCGCAGCTCCGCTTATATCGCCCTTCCCGGCCCGCGGAGCGGAGACCGGGAGGACGTCTCACTGACTAGGCAGCGAGAGCGTAAGAAGTGTTGGCAGTTGTCTGCCTGCCGTTCGGATTAACGAGGAGGAACGGCGTTCCTCGGCTCGCGGCGGTCCGTCTGCCTGCCCTGTCGAAACCACGCATCCCCGTGGCCCCGTGGGGGCAAGACAATTGTACCGATGTGGAAAAGTGAATTGGCGGTCCTCACCGTGATTTGTGCCGCGTACGCGACGGCTTGCGGGACAGCTGCGCCTCCGGCGCGGCCATCACCGACCCTCGACCGAACCACCACCCCACCGGCCCCCGCTACGAGCGCGCCCGCGAGCGCGACCGCGAGTGCGGGGATCCGCTACGTGGCCATCGGTGCGTCCGACAGCGTCGGCGTGGGTGCAAGCGATCCGGCGAAGGGATCGTGGCCCGCGCTCGTCGCCTCGCGCCTGCCGGCGGGCTCGCCGCCGTACACGAACCTCGGGGTCTCTGGCTCGCTCGCGTTCCAGGCGGTCACGCAGCAGCTACCGGGCGCCATCGCACAGAAGCCCAACGTCGTCTCGGTGTGGCTCGCGGTGAACGACCTAAACGCGACGATCGAGCCGGCGTCGTTCGCGGAATCGCTCGGGCAGATCGTCGACGGTCTGGTGCAGATGACGGGCGCCACGATCTTCGTCGGGGACGTTCCCGATCTTCGAGCGGTCCCGGTCTACGCCGGCACCGATAAAGCGCGCCTTCTCGCCGGCATCCAGGGATACAACGACGCGATCGCGGCGATCGCCGCCCGCAACCCGGCGCGGGTCAAGGTCGTTGATCTCTTCACGGGCAGCGCCGCTCTGGTCTCGACGGGAACAGTGTCGGCGGATGGCTTCCACCCGTCGGATGAGGGGTACCAGCTGATCGCCGACCGCTTCGCGAGCGCAATGCGTGCGAACGGAGTTCCCCTCCGGGCTTAGTCTGCCGGGCTCTCGAGCGCCACTCGCGAGCTCTGCATCGCCGTCGGCGCGAGGAGACGCACGGCACCGGCCATGATCGCGCATCCCGCCGTCATGAAGATGACGCCGATCAGCAGGACGACGCGCGGGTCGGCGACGCCGAGGAGCGCCGCCGCGACGAACGGCGCCGCGGTCCCGCGCAGGCCCATCAGGAGCGACTGCGCGGTCGCGTACTCGCCGATCTTGTCGCGAGGCGCGATCTGGACGATGTTCGTGAAGAACGTGATCTCCCCGCCGGCGTTCACGATGCCGGCGACGACCGCGACCGGTATGAGGAGCCACACATCCGCGGCGGCGATGTAGCCGATCGGCACGAGAAGGGTCACGACCGTGTTGAGGAGCGTGAGGCGGATCGAGGATCCGCGATCGATCATCCGGCCCCACACCAGATACGCCACGATCATGGTCGCCGACGACACCGCGCTCATGGCGCCGATGAACGAGTTCGAGGCGTTGAAGTGGTCGACGAGCAGGATCGGATAGACCGCGACGTTGATCAGGTTGCCGATCCCGAAGACGGTGAATGACAGGAGCAGGCGTCGGTACTTGTGGTCGGCCCACACGTCTCGCGCGATCGTGACGAGCGACCTGCGCGTCGCGACCTTCGCCGAGCCGTCGTAGCGGACCAGGAAGAACGCGGCCGCCCCGGGCAGGCCGACGAGCGCGGCCGCCGCGAAGACCCACGACGCCGGAATGACGTCGATGAACGTGCCAGCCACCGCCGCGGCGGCGATACCCGCGATCGCGCCACCGATGCGAACGTTGGCCATCGCCGATGCCCGCTCTCTGTCCGGGTAGATGCCGTGCATGAGCGCGGTGTACGCGCTGATGTTCGCGACGCTGATGACAAAGGTGACGACGGTCGTCATCGCGAGCATGAGCGGCGTGGCCGCGACGAGGACACCGGCGAGGAACGTCGCGCGAGCGAGCGTCACGGTGCCGGCCACCACTCGCACCTGGGGAAACCCCATGAGGAGATAGGCAGAGATCGGCGACAAGAGGTGGCCAACGAACGGCGCCGCGATCACGATCGCGACGTCGGTCGTGGACCCGCCGAGCCGGCGGACCACGATCGGCATGAACGTGACGAGGACCGCGATGTAAACGCCACCGCAGATCGCGCTGAATGTGTCGATCCGGAAATTACGGCGAACGCGTGAGGGCGCCCAGTTGCCATCCATGCGAGGAGTCGAACGCTAGCGCCCCGAGCAGCACCTCCGAAAGGCCCCCGAGGGGGCTATTTAGGGTCGGTCTCGCGGGCCGAAGTTCGATCCGGGCCGGTATCCGCCCGGTCTCGGACCGAAGCCGCGGCGCGGGCCGTAGCGGCTCGGTCCTCCGCCCCCACGGAGTCCGCCGGGAGGTCCCGGGCGGAACGGCGCGGGGCCACGCGCGCCGGGAGCCGTGGAGCTGATGACCACGCGGCGATTCGGATCGACGCCGACCGACTCGGTCTTCACCCCGGGCGTGTCCTGCACCGCGAGGTGCACGATCCGCCGCTCATATGCGAGCATCGGCTCGAGCGTCACGGCCTGGCCGCTCGTGCGGACCCGCGCCGCCACGCGGCGCGCGATCTCGCGGAGCTGCTCTTCCCGGCGGCGGCGGTAGCCCTCGATGTCGAGCGGGACGTGGACCGTCCGCCCGACCCGCCGCGATGTGATCGCCGACGTGATCTGCTGCAGGGCGACCAGGTTCTCGCCGCCGCGACCGATCAGGGCGCCGAGATCTGCGCCAAGCACGTCGATGCCTTCGTGCAGCGGGCCATTGTCGAGCGCGACCTCCGCCTCGACGCCCATGAGAGCGAGCAGGTCCCGGAGAACTTCGGCGCCGGCCGCTAGGTCCTCGGCGAGTGCCGGGGCCGCCTCCTCGCGCTCGGCATCCTCACGCTCCTCGCGCCGCTCCTCGCGTTCGCGTATCGCGTCGGGCCGGCGCGGGACCTCCGCCTCGTCGATCACCGGTTCCGGCTCAGGCGGCGCTTCCTCCTCGACGAAGGTGATGAGGACCCGGGCGTCCTCGCCACCGATACCCAGGACGTTCGCCGGCTTACCTTTTTCGAGCACCTCGTACTCGACCTCGGTGCGCTTCTTGCCGAGTGACCGCAGACCCCGCTCGATCGCTTCCTCCACCGAACGGCCGGTGAATTCCTCCCCACGAAGCGGACTCATCGCTTCCTCCTCCTCCCGCGTCGACGGCCTCCGCCGCCGCTGGCGTTTCGCCCCGAGGCCGCCATGGCCAGAGGCTCCTCCATGTCCTGCTCCGCCTCCACGATCGCTGCCCGTTCGCGCGCCCGCATGGTCTTGTCCGCCGGCGTGGGAATGTTCGCGAGCGGCGGGATGAAGCGAGGCAGCTGGCCCCACCCCATCACGAAGTACTGCTGGATGATCTGGAAGATCGTCGTCGTGATGTAGTAGATGAACACGCCGGCGGCAAGGTCTTTGAAGAAGACCACGGTAATGAGCGGCAGGTAGTACGTCATTGATTGCATCGTCCGCTGGGTTGGATCGTCGGTCTGGAGATGATCGGCAGCGGGCCGATAAAGCCGAAGAACAGAAGGTCGGGCTGCGCGAGGCTCGAGACCCATGGCAACCAATGCGCGGTGAGATCGATGGTCGCGTCCGAGGGTAGGTCGGAGACGGTGAAATGCAGAAACGGCCATAGCACGGCATCCCTCAGCTGCTCGACCGTGAGCGCGTGGGCGCCGCTGAGGCCGCCGACCTGCTGGAACGCGGCGTACATGGCGAAGAGCACCGGAAAGAAAACGACCATGGGAAGGCAGCCGCCGACAGGGTTGATGCCCCGCTCCTTGTAGAGCTTCATCTGCTCCTGCTGCAGCTTCGCGCGATCGTTCCCGTGCTTCTTCTTGATGTCGTTCATCGCCGGGGCGAGCTCTTGCATCGCGCGCGACGAGCGGACCTGCGCGCGGAAGACCGGGAAGAGCGCGAGACGGATCGCCACGGTGACGATCACGACCGCAAGCCCGAAATCGTGGACGAAATAGTCCGCGAGGACGAGCAGATTGATCAGCGGGTGGACGAGGAAGGCGTTCCATACCTCGGTGATGATGGGCGGCATCAGCCCGCTCGCCGATCAGGCACGGGGTCGTAACCGCCGCGGCTCCAGGGGTGGCACGAGAACAGGCGCTTCGTTGCGAGCCAGCCTCCATGGATCACGCCGTACCGTTCGATGGCCTCCATGGCGTATTCCGAGCAGGTAGGCGTGTACCGGCAGGCCGGCGGGAGCATCGGACTCACCGCGGCCTTGTAGAAGCGAAGGGCCGCCAGTACCACGTTCTTCACGCCGTTGCCAGGCGCCGGACGAGTGAGTCGAGGGCGGTCACCGCGCTCGTTCGAAGCTCCCCGAACGCCGCGGAGGCGACCTGCGGCCGGGCCACGATCACGATATCGAAGCCCGGCCCTCGCGAGAGACCTCGGATCGCCGCGCGGAACGCCTCACGGAGTCGGCGGCGCGAGCGATTGCGCTCGACCGCACGACCGAGCGAGCGCGGAGCGCCGATCGCGATCCGGATCTCATCGAGACCGTTCGGGCGAGCGCGAAGGGCGAACATCGCATGCTGAATCTTCATTCCCTCGCTCCACACCGCGGCGATGTCCACATCGCGCCGCAGACGCGCGGCGTCCACGAAAAGCGAGGCGCTAGACGACGGTGAGGCGCTTGCGGCCACGCGCGCGGCGCGCGGCGAGCACACGACGACCGCCGGTCGTCCTCATGCGCGAGCGAAATCCGTGCACACGCGCACGTCGGCGGGTCTTCGGTTGATAGGTGCGCTTCAAGGTCGAGTCCCTTCTCCCGCTGGAACAAAACGATCAAAAAACGACGGTGTGTGCACACGAGCATAGCAGCAGACCCTGTCGCTTCTCCTTGGGGTATAGTTCGCGGGCTTCCGAAACGGTCCAGTCGGGTCCTCGGTCTTTCCCTTCGGTGTGGCGTCGGGCGGTCAGCGCGCGAGGTTTGTGGGGAGCGGTTTTGGAGCACGTGCGTAGAGAAGGGGAGCCGTTGAATCTCAAACAGCTTTGGACGGCCGCCCTCGGTGAGCTGCAGGTCGGACTGTCGCGCGCTCAGTACGACACCTGGTTCAAAGACACGCAGGTGATCTCGGAAGAGGACGATGTCTACCTCATCGGTGTCCCCAACGCTTTCGCGCGGGAGTGGCTCGAGAGCAAATTCCGAGCCCAGGTACGCACGGCGCTCCAGCATCTCCTCGGCCGCACCGTCGACGTGCGGTTCGTGACGTCGTCAGGCGCTCCCGCGGGGGCCGCGCGGACGAGCGCCGCTCCGGGGATGACCTCGGCCCCCTCCGCGCCGGGGCAGCAGACCGGCGGCCAGGAGCGGCGCGAGGCCGGGGCGCTGCTGAACTCCCGCTATACGTTCTCGACCTTCGTGGTCGGCTCGAACAACCGCCTCGCCCATGCCGCCGCCCTGTCGGTGGCCGAGCGGCCAGGCCACAGCTACAACCCACTGTTCGTCTACGGCGGCTCGGGTCTCGGCAAGACGCATCTCATGCATGCGATCGGGCACGCGGTGATCGCTCGCCACCCCAAGAAGCGGGTCGCGTACGCGACGAGCGAAAAGTTCACCAACGAATTCATCAACTCGATCCGCGCGCAGAAGGGCGAGGAGTTCCGCGAGCGCTACCGACGTATCGACGTGCTCCTGATCGACGATATCCAATTCATCGCCGGCAAAGAAGGCACGCAAGAAGAGTTCTTCCATACCTTCAACGCGATCCACGAAGAGGGCAAGCAGATCGTGATGTCGAGCGACCGCCCGCCGAAGGCGATCACTCAGCTCGAGGACAGACTTCGCTCGCGTTTCGAGTGGGGCCTCACCGCGGACATCTCGGCTCCCGATCTCGAAACGCGGATCGCGATCCTTCGCGCGAAGGCGGAGGCGCAAAACGTCGCAGTGCCGCCGCCGGTGATCGACTTCCTCGCGCAGCGGATCGTATCGAACATTCGCGAGCTCGAAGGCGCGCTTACGAGGATCGCCGCGTTCGCCGCTCTTCAGGCCGTCCCCGTCACGACACAGCTCGCGCAGGAGATGCTTCAGAACCTTCTCTACAACCCGCACCGCAAGAGCCTCTCGCCCGAGCGCATCGTTGAGACGGTCGCGCGCTACTACGGCGTCCCGCTCGACCAGATCAAGGGAAAGGCGCGCGACAGGCAGGTCGTCCTTCCGCGCCAGATCGCCATGTACCTCATGCGCGAGGAGACCGAGGCGCCGCTTCTCCGCATCGGCGAGGCTCTCGGGGGGCGCGATCACTCGACGGTGTTACACGGCTGCGAGAAGATCGAGCGCGAGATGGCCGACAACGACGATTTCCGGCGGGACGTCGGGGCGCTGCGCGAGCTCCTGTACGCCGACTGACGGGCACGCCCGAGGCGGGCGGGTACGCCGGCGCCGGGCAAGCGAGTGTGGATAAGCCGTCCTGGCATGTGGATAAAGAGCCCTCTTTGTGGACATGTCCGGCCAAGAGGTGTTCGCCGGCGCTACCGATGTCCCTTCCCGTGACCAGCCGTCATTACCGCTCCACCGTGGTTCCCGGCTCGTCCACACCCCGTCCCCCAGGGCGCTGAGCACGAACCAGTGAGGGAAGCCCCATAGTCCACATCACTACTACCGCCACTACTGGTTGTATCTATCTTTCCTGGGTACGAGCGGGGAGGGCCGCGTGAAGGTCGTTTGTCTACAAGAGAACCTCGCGCATGGGCTGGGGATCGCCGGTCGCGGAGTCTCGACCCGCGGAAGCCTGCCAATCCTCGGCAACGTTCTTCTTCGCACTGACGCCGGCCGTCTCCGGCTCACCGCGACGAATCTCGAGGTCGGCATCAACTGCTGGGTCCCGGCGAAGGTGGATGACGAAGGGGCGATCACCGTGCCGGCCAAGCTCTTCATCGATTTCGTCAACTCCCTCCCTGCAGGCAACGTGGAGCTCTCGCTCAACGTGCGAACGAAGACCGTGCACATCAAGTCGGGCCCATACGAGGCGAACATCAAGGGAATGGACGCCGAGGAATTCCCGATCATTCCGCAGATCCCCGAAAGGCCGACCACGCGCATGGCGCAGGGGACCCTACGCCGGATGATCGGCGAGGTGGCGTTCGTCGCCGCAACCGACGACAGCCGGCCCGTGCTCACCGGAGTGCTCACCACATTCGCCGGCGACCTCGTGACCATGGCCGCGGCGGATCCATACCGGCTCTCGGTGCGGCACGCGCAACTACTCGACAGGGTGGACCCATCGATCGAGGTGATCATCCCCGCGAAGAGCCTCTTCGAGGTCGCACGGATTCTCGAGGACACGGAGGACCGGACGGTCGACATCCTGGTGACGCCGAACAAGAGCCAGGTGATCTTCCACACCGACGAGGCCGATCTCGTCTCGCGCATCATCGAGGGACAATTTCCGAACTACAAGCAGGTCATACCCACGAGCCACTCGACGCGTGTGCTCGCGCAACGCGAGGAGCTGCTCAAGGCGACGCGCCTCGCGTCCTATTTCGCGCGCGATGCGGCGAACATGTTGCGGTT
>VBEU01000094.1 GCA_005883775.1 Chloroflexota bacterium
AGACCTCGCTCTTTGGCAAGGAGCGCGTTCGGAAGACCGACCCGCGCATCGAGGCGCTCGGCGACCTGGACGAGGCCCAGGCGGTGCTCGGTCTGGCCCGATCGTTGGCACCGCGGTCCAGCCTCGGCCGCGAGCTGCTCGAGCTCCAGCAGGGCCTGTATCTGGTCATGGCGGAGATAGCCACCCCGCGAAGCGACCTCAGTCGGTTGAAGGAGCGCCTCGACGGCGCGGCCGTGGCGCGCCTCGAAAGCGTCCTCGAGACGGTCAAGAAGCGAACCCCTATCGAGGGACGATTCGTCGTCCCGGGCGGAAATCGCTTCTCCGCTGCGCTCGACCACGCCCGCACCGTGGCCCGCCGTGCGGAGCGACAGGTCGTTCGCTGCGTCGACGAGGGTTACGTCTCGGGCGAGGATCTCCTCCCCTGGCTGAACCGGCTTTCGGACCTTCTCTTCGTGCTGGCTCGCGCCAGCGAACGCGGCCCGCGCGCCAAAGCATGACCGGGGACGAGAGCGCGTGGCTCGACGCTGCGCCCTGGGGAATCACCCCTCGGGTGGCGGACCGCCTGCGGGCGACGGCCGCCGAAGTTGCGCGTGAGTGGGGCGTTCCCCTTTCGCAGCGCATCGTCGGGGGGCGTTTCTCGTTCGTGGCCTTCGCGGGGGATGACGCCGTGCTCAAGGTCGTCCCCATCGAAGACGACGAGGCCGATCACGAGGCGGACGCCCTGGCGCTCCTGGGCGGTGACGGCGCGGTGCGGCTCCTGCGACATGATCGAGCGCGGCGCGCGATGTTGATCGAGCGTGCGCGTCCGGGGGACGACGCTTCGGGCCTGTCGGAGCACGAGGCGATCCGCGTGGCGGTCTCGGCGGCGAGAAAGCTCTGGCGACCAGCTCTGAGTGGCGACCCCTTTCGGTGGATCGGCGATCTCGTCCCGCGGTGGCTCGATAACGCGGGCGATCACTACCTCGTGCGTCAGGCCAAGGAGATCTACGCGACGATGCATCCGAGCGACGCGACCCTCGTTCACGGCGACTTCCATCATCACAACCTGCTGCGCCACGGCGACGGTTGGGTCGTGATCGATCCAAAGCCGATGGTCGGCGAGGCCGAGTTCGACGTGGCGACGCTCCTGTGGAATCCGATCGGCCACATGCCGACCCGGGAGGGGGTCGAACAGTGGATCGGGGCGTTCGCCGACGCCGGCCTCGATGCGAACCTCTTGCGCAAGTGGGCGATCGTTCGCGGGACCTATCAGGGACTACCGCTCTCGCGTGGCCTGACCACGGAGACCTCGCCACAGCTCAGAGTGGTGCGGGCGCTCCTCTAGCGGGCCGGTCCGCGGCCCTTTCGACACCGAGGCCATCCGGGGCTCGCGCAGACTCCGGTGGTGCGCAAACCCGTGACGATCCTCGTCGTAGCCTCGGCGCTCGCCGTCGCCGGCGGCGCCTACGCCTGGAGCGAGCTCGTCCCGGGTCCGCCGATGACCATCGCGATCATTCCCGGAGACGACGTCGTCGTGGCGCCGACCGCCCAGTTCCAGTTCGCATCGGACGTTCGCGATGCGCGAAACCGCGCCGTCGGAACGAAGCCGGTCTGGTCGTCCGAGGCGCCGATCGACGAGCACGGCCTCTTTACCGCGCCGGATAGGGCCGGCGTCTACTACGTTCAGGCTGCGATCGGCGAGCTCGCCGCGACCACGAAGATCACCGTCAGACCCGGTGCGCCGCGCACCGTGCGCGTCCTGCCGGCGACGGCGAATCTCAAGCCGCGCGACACCGTCGCGTTCTCCGCGACCGCGTTCGATGAATGGGGCAACAACGTCCCGGTCATACCGACCTGGCACGTGACCGGCGGCGGAGGGACGGTCGACGAGCAGGGCATATTCACCGCAAGTACATCCGGCGTCTCGACCATCACGATGGACGTCGATGGGATCACCACGTCGGCGACGGCGACCGCGCAGTGCGTCGCGCCGCGGACCGAAGTGGCGGGCGGCCTGACCTTCACCGTGGTCTGCGGCGCGTACGCCGATGTCTGGCTAAACGGTAACGGCCTCGACGCAGCGAGCGTCACGCGGACGATCGACGAGTCCGTCGTCGCGGTGGAGGCCGCGTTCGGCCGGACGTTTCGGCACCGTCTGAACGTCAACGTCTTCGCGACGAAGGCGGGCTTCGACGTCGGCTTAAAACAGCTGCTTCGCGTGGAGCCAACGCCATACGAGGAAGGTGTCTTCATCCCGCCCGCGATCGTCGCGATGGACTGGACCGGGGACGACGCTCCCGAGTCGATCGCGCGCCACGAGATAACGCACCTCGTCGTCGACGAGGCCGCCGGTCGTCGTGTCGCCGTACCGTACTGGTTGCACGAAGGCCTCGCGACATTGAACGAGTTTCCGGTGAGCGCGGATGCCGCGCTCGTCAGCCGGTACTGCACGGCATCCGCGGCGAAAACAAGTCAGATGCCGACGCTTCCATCGATCGCCACCGGGGCAGGATGGCGGGCGTACGTGAACGACGTTGGCGTGATCGCGTATTACTTCGCCGCGCAGGTCGCGTCGTTCGTCGTCTCGGACGCCGGGGGAGAATCGAAGCTGCTGGATAAGATCGGCGGTGGCCTCCCGATCGAGAGCGCCTACACCGCGGCGAGCGGGCGGTCCTTCGACACTTTCACCGCGGAGCTCAGCGATCGCGCGCTGGCGCTCGCGGACGGCTACCCGGGCATCGCGACCACCACACGCGACTCCGACGGCGACAGCGTGTACGTCCTGTACGGGCAGCCGCCGGACGCCCGCATCAACGTCAGCATCGCGAACGCGCGCTACGGGGGATCGGATTCGCCGACGACGACACGTTATGGCTGCTCGATCGGCATCCTCGGCAGCTCGTGGCCGCGGGGAACGTATCTGGTGACGCTCAGCGGACCCGCCGGCCGCGCGACCGCGAAACTAGTGCGCTAACGCAGCCAGGGCGGCGCTTCCCAGCGATCCGGGAGCACCGTGACTTTGACCGGCATCTCGGCCGCCGTCTCTGAGACCGACTGGATCTGGTTGATCAGCATCGGTCCGTACGGACAGAACGGCGTCGTCAGGACCATCTTGATCTCGGCCTCCTCGGGCGTGAACACGACCTCGCGGATGAGATCGAGATCGATCACCGAAAGCCCGATCTCCGGGTCGAGCACCGATTGCAGCGCGTTGAGGATCTTCTCCTGCTTCTCGGCCTCGGCCACGACGGGTGTCGTCTTCTTTTCTTCGCTAACTTTCTCTTCGGTCACTTGTTCTCCTTTTACCGCCGCACCCAGGCCACCACGCTAAGGACCAGGGTCAGCAGAACGCTCAGCACGATCGAGGTCGCCAGCGGCGCGTACACGGTCCATCCGTCACCGCGAACGGTGATGTCTCCGGGCAGCCGGCCGATGAGCGGAACGCGTTCGGCGACGACGAGCAGGAGCCCGAGGAACAGGATCACCGCGCCGACGAGGACGAGCACGCGACCGAACTGACTGAGCTCCATAGGCGTCAATTGTCTCACCTCAATGTCACAAGCAGGATCCGGTCGTCGTCCGCGGCCGGCACCCCGCGGCCATCGCGATTCGAGGTGAGGATGAGGAATTCGCCGCTCGCTATTTCGAAAACGTCGCGTAGCCGGCCGTATTGATTCGTCAAGAGCTTCTCCTGGAAGAGGACGGTGTGCCCGTCCGGACCGAAGACGACGCGATGCAGGTGCTGACCACGGAGGGTCGCGAACAGGAACGATCCGCGAAGCGGCCCCGGCTTCGTGGCGAATGTCGCGCCCGACGGTGCCCATGTTTCGGTCCGTCCGCTGTCGATCAATGGATCGCGGAACCGAGGGTCGTTGGGCGCGCCCCGCACCGTCGGCCATCCGTAGTTGCCGCCGGGCACGATGAGATTCACCTCGTCGTTGCAGCAGTCAGGGAAGAAATTCGACGGGCCATGCTCGGTCTCGTACAGCGCGCCGGTGTCCGGCTGCCACGCGATGCCCTGAACGTTGCGGTGTCCGAGCGACCACACCGCCGACCCGGGCGTGGGATTGTCCGGCGGGACCGAACCATCCTTGTTCAACCGCAGGATCTTTCCCGCGAGCACGCTCGGGTTTTGTGCGTTCGCGCCGTCTTCGGCATCGCCGGTCGTGATGTAGAGCTTGCCGTCGGGACCGAACTTGAGGCGACCGCCATCGTGAGTGTTATTGCCAGGGATCCCGTCGAGGATGATCGTCTCTTGTGTCCCGAGTCCATTTTGGTCGCGCATGCGAACGACCTTGTTTCGAGTCACTCCGTTCGGCGGCCCATAGCTGTAGTAGAGGTAGACGAATCCGTTTTGCGTGAAGTCGGGGTCGAGAGCGATCCCGAGAAGCCCCTTCTCGCCGTCGCTGCTGGTGCTCGCGGGGAGAGTGGCCCACGGGTCGGGACGAAGCCCGCCGCCCGGGCCGAGCTGAACGATCCGCACGCGACCCGCGCGCTCGGTGACGAAGAGCCTGCCGTCCGGCGCGAGGTCGACTGCCCAGGGCGCTCGCAATCCCGACGTCACGAGCTGCACGTTCTGGACGACCGCCGGGCCGATGCGGGGCGAGGGGGTCGGACTCGGGCTCGACGTCGGAGGCGCCGCGGTCGTCGGGATCGGGATCGTTGTCGCGCTGGGCGCTGGCGACGATGCCGCCGGAGATGCGCACGACGCGAGAACAAGAGCAACGAGTGCAACGGCGGCGGGTCCTGTCCCGGGGTCGGGGTCGCGCGCTCGCCTACCGGTCCGCTGCGCCGGCGCTGCGATCGATCCGCGTGCGACGCGGCCGGTCAACGGCTCGCGCGCAACCCGTTCCCCCGTGCCACCCGCCGCCGCGTCATTCCGCTCGTCAGACCCTCGCCGCCCGCCACTCACTTAATTGAGAAGGAGGCATCGGCGCGGCGATGAGGTAGCCCTGGGCACTCGAGAAGCCAATCTCGGCGAGCTGCGCCCACGTCGCCTCGTCCTCGACGCCCACGGCCGTCGCCGCTATTCCGCGCTCGCGGGCGGCATCAACGACCGCGCGAACGTATTGGAGCGCTCGGTGATCGCGGCCCATGCGCGACACGAGCGCGCGGCTGACCTTCACGATGTCCAGGCGGAGTTTCTCCACCAGATGGGCGTCCTCGTCGGTGGCATCGTCGAGCGTGACCCGGATCCCCTGGTCGCGCATCAGGTCGAGAATCGGGATAGGCGGGTCGGGATCGCGCGCGAGCGCGCGTGATGAGACCTCCATGATGAGGAGCTCCGGTCCGCCGGCGACCTTCAGGGTGAGCTCCATGAATCGGCGAAAGTGCGCGTCGTGAAGATTGTCGACCGACAGGTTCACGGCCACGGGGATCGCGGCCCCGTCGCGCCGCCACACATTCGACTGGAGAAGCGCCTCCCGAAGGACCCAGAAGGTCAGCCGGCGGATGAGCCCCGTCGCTTCGGCCTCCGGAATGAACTCGAGCGGAGACACGAGGCCGCGCTCGGGATGCCGCCAGCGCACCAGAGCCTCGACCCCGGTCAGACGGCGGCTCGGCACCTCGACCATCGGCTGGTAATGAAGGATGAGCTCGTTTTCGCTGATCGCGCGCTCCAGCTCGAAGCGCTTCACTCCTGACCATCCCAGAGCGTGCCACTCGTCGGCATATCCAAGCCGAGATGTCGATAGGTCCGCTCGGTCGCCACGCGGCCGCGCGGCGTGCGCTTGAGGTACCCCTCCTGCAGGAGATAGGGCTCGTACACGTCCTCGATCGTCTCGGAGTCCTCGCTGACCGCCGCAGCGAGCGTCTCGAGGCCCACGGGCCCGCCGCCGAACTTGTCGGTGATCGCACGAAGGAGGCTGCGGTCGCGGTCGTCGAGACCCGCGTCGTCGACCTCGAGCGCGGCAAGGGCTTCACGCGCGACGGGGAGGGTCACCTTGCCGTCGTGGCGGACCTGGGCGTAATCGCGGACGCGTTTCAGCCAGCGATTGGCGATCCGCGGCGTGCCTCGTGCCCGCACTGCGATCTCGTGCGCGGCCGCGGGCTCGATCTCGACCTTCAGGATGCGCGCGGATCGGCGGACGACCTGCTCGAGCGCCACCGGCTTGAAGAGGTCGAGGTGGTAGATGGCGCCGAAGCGGTCCCGGAGCGGGGCCGACAGCCTGCCGATGCGCGTCGTCGCGCCGACCAGCGTGAAGCGTGGCAGCGGAAGCCGCAGGGTGCGTGCACCTGGTCCCTTCCCGAGGATGATGTCGAGATGGAACTCCTCCATCGCCGGGTAGAGAACCTCCTCAACCACGCGCGGGAGACGATGCACCTCGTCGATGAACAGCACGGCGCCGTCCTCAAGATTCGTGAGGATCGCTGCGAGATCGCCGGCCCGTTCTATCGCCGGTCCGCTGGTGATCTTTATCGGAACTCCAAGCTCGTGGGCGATCACGTTCGCGAGCGAGGTCTTCCCCACTCCCGGCGGACCGTAGAGCGCGACATGCTCGAGTGGCTCGTGCCGCGCCTTCGCTGCCTCGATCACGATGCGCAGCTGACCTTTGACCTTGTCCTGGTTGATGTACTCGTCGTCGGAGAGCCGCTGCGGCCGTAGCGA
>VBEU01000095.1 GCA_005883775.1 Chloroflexota bacterium
GAGAAGCTCCTCGTCGTCGAGCTTGAATTCGGTCCCGGCGTACTTCTGGAACAGAACGCGGTCACCCTCTTTGAGGTCCACCGGGATGCGCTGGCCGGTGTCGGGGTGGCGGTCGCCGGGTCCGACGGCAAGGACGCGGCCCTCCTGGGGCTTCTCCTTCGCGGTGTCCGGCAGGACGATTCCGCTCTTCGTGATTTCCTCGCGCTCGAGGGCCTTGATCACTACGCGGGATCCGAGCGGCTTGAGCTTGGTCTTCGCCTTGGGATTGGGCTTGGGCGCGGTTGCGACTGCCATGTGTCTCCCCTCCTTTGGGTTGTTTCGGGCGCGGCGAATGGCCGCAGACCCACGGTTTCGGATTAGCACTCGCCGGGCTTGACTGCTAATGACTCTAGAAGACTGGGAGAAAGACTGTCAAGCCGCGCCTTCGTCGTCGCCGGCGGCGACAAGGCCAGTTTCGGCGACAACGCGATCTTTGCCCGCCCGCTTGGCCGCGTACAGCATCGCGTCCGCGGCCTCCAGGACCTGCTCGGCGCTCCGGCCAGGCTGCCAGGCGGCGACTCCTGCGCTGACGCTGATGGCGATCTTCGGGTCGGTGCGTCCCTGCAGCTCGACCGCCTCACGGACCCGCTCCGCGGCCACCCGGGACTCCTCGAGGCCGGACTGGGCCATGAGCACGAGGAATTCATCGCCGCCGGTCCTCACACCGACATCCGACGCGCGGAGCGTCTTGCGCATCGTGTTGGCGAGTCCGCGAAGGGCGAGATCGCCTTGTTCGTGGCCGAACGTGTCGTTGACGTTCTTCAGGCCATCCACATCGATCGCGACGACGCTGTAGGGCTGGCCATGACGCACGGCGAGCGAGTGCATCAGCCGGAGCTGCTCCGTGAGGAAGTGACGATTGTGGAGACCCGTCAGGCCGTCGGTCGTCGCCTGCCGCTGGGCCGTCTCGAGGACACGCCGCGTCGCGAGGCTGAGGGCGACGCGGTCCGCGGCGGCGCGCAAGACGGTCACATCGAGGATCGACTGCTTGTCGGGTTCGAGGAAGAGCGCGCCGACGGTGTCGCCGCCGGCGACGAGGGGCACGCATGAGTAATGGGAGCGAAAAGGCATGTACGGGCAGACCACGGGATCGTCGGCTGAGGTGACTTCGAAGAAACGGCCGCTGCGGATCGCCGGGCAGCTCGTCGGTCCATTCACCACGGGGTGTGGAGTTGCGCGCCCGGCGGTACCGACGGGCTCAAGGATCGCGACCGATGGATCCGTGAAGAGCACGGTGGCCGCCGGTAAATGGAAGCCCTGCTGAAGGCTTCGCGCCGCGGTCTGCGCGAGGCTCGCCTCGTCGGTGGTCAGGGCGAGCGCGTCGACGAGGTTGTCCATGCTCTCGAGGACTTTCATCCGCGCCTCGAGCCGCTCGCTCTGGCCGCGGACCTCCTCGAACGCGAAGAATGAAGCGACGGCCGCGGCCGACGCGTCGGCCACAACCTCCGCCACCCGGATCTCGTGCGCCGTCCACTCGCGTTTCTCATGGCTGGAAACGGCCATGAGTCCGATGACCTCGCTCCGATGCACCAGGGGGACAAATAGCCCGGCCCCGAAGTGCTGGTGCTCGCCCCGATCGGAGGCCTTGTCGTCGCGCGAATCGTTGACCGCGACGGTGCGCTTCTCGCGAACCGCGCGGCGCCGCGGTGTGTCCTCGGGGAGCGTGGGGTCGGCGTGGAAATCCTCGACCGCACCGTCCGGTCCGACGGTGAAGCCATCGGCGAAGTCGGGCTTCGAGGCGAACAGGTAGAGACGGTCCACGGCGAGCGCGTTCTTGGCCGACTCATACACGACGCGCACCAGCTCGTGCAGGTCGCTCACGCGCGCGAGTCCCACCGCGGTGTTCCGCGCGACCGACAACTCGGCGTTCTGGGTCGCGAGCTCCTCGGTCCGCTGACGAAGTGTGAAGCGCGTCTCCTGGATCGTGCGGGAGATGAGGGCGGTCATCGCGATCACCGAGAGGAGCGCGAAGAGGCGGATCACGCCGACGTCGATCTGCCCCCGCTCGCCTCCGAAGAAGACCTCGGCAACGAGCGTCGCGAGGTACGCGACGACCGCGATGGTGCCCGTGAAGAGCGTCCCCGAGATCCGCATCCCGAAGACCGTCGCGAGGATCGGGAGGACGTAGTACGGGAAGTACCGCGAGTCGATCCCGCCCGTCAGCACGAGGAGGATCGCCGCGATGACCTGGGTGATGGCCGCGCCCACGGCGAAACGGCTCTTTCCGAGCCAGCTATCTGGAAAGACGTGGAACCATAGGGTCGCGAAGAGAAACAGCAGGAGCGAGCTCGCGACGAGCCCGATCCGGGAAGCCTGGTCCGTCGTCGGCAGGGCGGCGGTACCGAGCAAGGTGGCGCCAATGCCCCAGCTCGCAGCCTCCGACGCGATGCGTATACGGCGCTCGTAAGAGGCCCGCGCCCGCGGGTCACCAACCACCAATTCGCCGCCATGGTGCGTCAACTCGGTAAGCCTGTCGCCCCCTGAGCAGACAACCGAGCCAGAAGATAGACGGGCTCGCCACCTGAGGCCCTAAACCGGCCGAAAAAGCCGCTCGACGCCGTGCTACAAGCCCGTTAACGGGGGCGTTTGAGCGCCGGAACGGTTCGGGCAGGGCTTGGCACCAGTCCGCTCGGCTTCCTCCGCGGCACCGCCTCGGCCCTGCGGTCGCGAGTTTTCGCATCTCGCCCACGAGGGGCCAGCGCACGCGTGGTGGACCCGCACAGCCTACGGATCCGAGTCATGAAGTGACCGCGATCCGCATCGACACCGAGGTCTGACCGTTACGGCCCCGCGAGTCAGCTCGCGGGGCCGTTGCGCGCCCGGTTAGGACGCGCCCGCGGTCACCACGGAGAGGGGATCGATCGGAGCGCCGTTCTTCATGACAGCGAAATGCAGGTGTGCGCCGGTGGTGATCCCGGTGAGCCCGATGAATCCGATGACCTGGCCGGCATTCACCGCCTGACCAGCCTTCACCGGCGGCAACGCGAATGTGTCGTCGAGATGTGCGTACTCCGACACGTAACCGCCCGCATGCGCGACCAGCACGATCATCGCGCCGTCGGGAAGGTGGCCGACGAACGCGACCACGCCGTCGCTCGCCGCGGTCACGGGAGTGCCGAGCGGCGCCGCGATGTCGATCGCCGCGTGGAAGTGAGCGTACGACACACCCTTGTAGGTGGCGGCCGGCTCGAGCTCGAACGACGTCGGACCGAACGGCTGCGTGAGGATGCCTCGGACCGGGAGAGACCACGCGCCCGCCGGCCCGTCGCGGACCATCGCCGAGGCGACGAGCTGGGCCAGCGCGGTCTGCGCATTGGTCGCGTCCTGCGCGAGTGCCGTCAGCACGGCGACCTGCGCGGCCTTCGCATCGGTGTCGCCCGATGCCGCTGCAGCCGCGAGAGAACGCGCGCGGTCGCGTAGCCGCGCGAGATACGTCTGCTTCGCGCCGACCGAACCCTTGAGCGTGTTGAGCAGATCCGCGCGCTCGGCGAGCTTGGTTTGGGCGGCGAGCAGTCCGCTCTGCAGCGTGCGGAGGTCGTCCAGGGCCTCGCGCTGCGCGTCGCTGAGGTCCGCCGGGATCGCGGCCGAGGGCAGCGCAGCCAGACGCAGCGCGTCCCGCTCGAGACGGTCGCGGAGCGCCCGGCGCGCGTCGTACTTGGCCTGCAGCGCGGCGATGTCCGCGTTCACCGCATCGAGATCGGTCGCCACCTGCGCGATCTGTGGATCGAGACCCGCGAGCTCGTCCTGGGCAACGCGTGCCTGAGCCTCGATCACCTGCGCCAGCGAGCGGGCATTCGCCAGGAGCGCCGCGTCGCGAGCTCGGGCGGCCTCGGCTTCACGTCGCGCCGCTTCGGGATCGGGACTCGCGCTCGGCGCAGCCGCAGCCGGCGAAGCGGTGGCGGCGGCTGTCGCGTCCGAGGGAGACGGCGACGGCGAGCCAGACGCACGAGCAGACGGCGATGCCGAGGTCGAGAGAGAGCTTGTTGGCATCGGGCTCGGGGGCGGTCTCGTCGATGGCGTGGACGTGGGGCCATCGGCCATCGCCGGCGTCGCCAGGAACGACGCTACGATGGCGACCGCGAGTAACGGCGGCGCCAGCAAGCGGTGTAGCAGCAACTTCTCTCCTAAAAGTTTGCCCGAGTCGCCTCAGAGACCGGACACCAGTCCCCTCAGCGAACGTGCGAGCCCCGGTTAGGTCTCTTCGCCGACCTTCCCGGTCGCGCCGATCCGATTCGTCGTGACTTCGCGGGCATTGCGTTCCCGGAGCGTTCGTTCCGCCTCGGCTTCTCGATTCTTCGCGTTGACCGTGACCATGAGACCGCCGGGCACGAATGCTCCGGTGTCATCGGTGCCGGCGCCGCGGGCAACGAGCGAGATCTGATCGTCGGTGAAGCCACGCTCGACGAGAGCGTCGACGGCGTTCTCGGCCTCGTCGCGATCCGCGAACATGGCCACGACCGCGACGTGCTCGCTGGGGACCTGGACTTCCTGGACCTCGTCAGGTTTTGTATCCATCACGACCTCCGCGGTTCGCGGCCGCAGGGACCGTGCCAGCTACGGCTCGGGCGTCATCTCCCCGGCGCGAATGGCGACCACGAGTCGATTTTCCGGTGGCGGCACCGGGCAGTTGTAGTGCGGCGAGAATGCGCACGCTGGGTTGTAGGAACGGTTGAAGTCGACGAGATAGCCGCCGTCCTCGAGCGGGTCGAGATCGAGGTAGCGGCCAATGTGGTACGACTCGCGGCCGTTCGTCCGGTCCTTGAACAGGATCTGGAGCGAGTCCTCCGGTACGCCCGGCTCGAGAAGACGGATCGCGGCAACACGGCATTCGCGGCCCTCGAGCGAGAACGTGAACCAGCCCACGCGTTCGGCCGATCGATCGCGCTCTCGCGTCGACTCGAGGGCGATCTTCTCGGGATCCGGCTCGAGCGAAAGGATGAATCGGAGACCGGGCGCATATGGAAACCATCGCGGAGCCAACCGCTCCCGTTTCGCGTCAGGGTCGATGACCACGACGGCGGGCGCGTTCTGATGCGAGAGCCGTAACCGATAGCGTCCGAGACGCACCATCCCAGGCCCGCGCTTGAACCCATCGACCCGGAAACCGTCGTCGGTCGCCGCGATGGTGACCATGGCACCGGCCTCGGGAAGCTCGACGTCCCCTTTCACGCCAAAGCGGAGCGACTGTCCGACCGGAAGCTCGTGTCGGGCGACCGCGGCGAGGAAGGATTCGGGGCCCGAGAGCCATTCGCGATAGCTCTCGCGGCTCTCCTCGACCTCACGGGCATTCTCATCTGTCGGTGTCACGGCGGGAGTATCGCTAGCCAGCGCGCCGCGGTCGAGAGAGGCCGCCGGAACGACCAAGCGTGTCCGGCTTGGCGCCCGGCGGCCTCGCTAGCTTTTACGCGCGGGCGGTCTGCTGCTCCGTCTCCATCGTGACGCTCGGGTCACTCTGGAAGAGCGAGAACTTGTTGCCCTCGGTGTCGACGCATGCCGCGAACCAGCCCTGGGTCGGGATCGCCATCTTGTCGTCGGACTTCCCGCCGAGCTCGCGGACCTTGCCGATCGACGCGTCGATGTTGTCGGTGTCGAAGTAGACGACCGGACCCGGGTCCTGCGTGTTTGGGTTTATGGCACCGCCCGGATTCGCGCCATCGATCACGTAGTACTCCATCCCTGGCATCTCGGAGTCCTTGTACTTCCATCCGAAGAGCGAGCTGTAGAAACGCTTCGCGCGATTTGCGTCTTTCGCGTTGATCTCGAAATGCACAATATTTCCGGCCATGCGGTTCCTCCCCTGTGTTGGTGGTCCAAGCCTAGACCTTTGTCGCGCGGCGCTCGCCGGTAACGCGAACGTAACTGGCACGCCATCCGCGGCGTAGTCCGAACGTGGGCGAACTCCTTCACGAATTCACGAGCGAGGTCGGGGACGAAGACGGCCACGTTTATTCGGCGCGGGCTATGGGTCGCCAGCGCAAGGGCGCAACCGTGTGGGAAGGGTGGCTCGAGTTCTCCCCGCGGGGCGGTGGCGGAATGGTCCGCAAGAGCCCGGTCGAGACGACGCAGCCCAATCGCGATGCACTCGTGTATTGGGCGAGTGGTCTAGAGCCGGTCTATCTCGAGGGCGCGCTGGAGCGCGCCATCACGTCGCGATCGGAGCCCCGCCCGCGGTCCAAGTAAGCGCGCGGATGCTATAACCCTCGTCGTCGTGATGATCTGGCGCGCGGTCCTCGCCGCACTCTTGATCGCGGGCATTTGTGCTGCATGCGGCGGCGGGAATTCTCCGAGCCCGAGCCCCTCGCTCTACGGGAGAGCTATCGGCTCGCGCTGAGTCAGGCGGCGTCCGGGAGATCGAGGTCACCCGGGGCGAAGAGGTCCGAGAGCGATCGCGCCCATGCCAGCTGGTCGGCCGCTCGTTCGACATCCTCGACCTTCAGCGGGTCGAAGATGGCTTCGACCTGTATAGCGAAGAACCGCCGCTCGCACGCACGGCAGGTGACCTCGAGGAGGCGCGTCTCCTCGTAGTGCCGCACCTCGCGCACGAGAGCGCGCTCGAGCGTCATGCCGCAGGCCTTG
>VBEU01000160.1 GCA_005883775.1 Chloroflexota bacterium
CGACATCAACTACAAGGTCGAGCGGACCGTCTCGGAGGGCGACACCGTGGTCGGGGAGTGCACGGTGACGGGGACTCAGCGCGGCGAACTCGCAGGCGTCCCGGCCACGAACAAGTCCGTGAAGGTGCCAGTGACCTTCATCGTCGACTACGAAAATGGAAAGGCGAAGCGGTGGAGCTCGTATCTCGACACGGCGACGCTTCTTCGTCAGATCGGCGCGATGAAGTAACGGACTCGAGGGCTCGACGGCTTCTGCCGTCGAGCCCTCTGTGCCTATTCGAACTCTGGTATTCCTACGGATCGAAGTGATAGCGCGAGTACGAGCCGTGACCGATAGTGGCGAAGGGCACGGTCAGGTCAGCGACCGCTGCGGCGAGAACACCCGCAGCCGCGAGCACAAGACCGACCGCAAGAATACGCACGTGCCACGGAGAGTATCCGTGCGCTTGCGACTACAGGCCGTCGACCAACCGGCCGCGACCTTGAGCACATCGACCGGCAATGGAGCGACGGCCCCCCGATAATCTGCGACTAATTCCCGCCCAGGAGGCACGAGGTGCGGCTCGAACCAGTTTGCGAAATGCAACTCAGTTATCAAGGCGGCTTCGCGCTTGTAAAGCCGTACGGCGGCGAAGAAGGATCGGGTTATGGACACGGGGATGGACGCGCCGACGGTCCCAGGCTCACAGGAGCCGTCCAGTGGGCGAACCATCCGCGACGACGCAGCGATGGGCGCATGTTGCCCAACGCCGGTGGTCTCGTGACAACGCCGGATGGGGCGAAGGTTACGTTCGTCATGGAGGGGCGAACGGTGTTCGGCAAGAACGCCAAAGGTGAGAGCGTCGGAGGGCAGAACATCGTCATATGGTTCGAGGCCGATGACGAGCGATACAAGTGGCTCAATGACGCAATGTGCGTGGTCGAGGGAGTCATAGCCGGCCTCGGTTCGATCCGGTTCCGTGTGTTCGAGTGCATGAACGAGCTCATCGCGGAGTCATGAAGCTCAGCGGGTTCGGCGCGGCTGTCTCGCCCCTCATAGTGAATTGGGTAGCGCTGTCAGTATTTTCCTGCGGCATCACGTTCAGCGTGAGAGGGTGCCGTCATAAGCCGCTTTCTCGACGGACCGCATTGGCCATCCGCACCAACGCTGACTCGATCGCGGCAGCTTCGCCGTCCTCGATGTATGCCGCGAAGTGGCGTTTGACGTGCTCCAGGTGGATCGGTAGCGCCTGTTGGCCCATCGTGAGGCGCTGGGCAGGCGCCATCCGCAGTTGCGCGAGTGCGTCGAACCAGGTGAGCGGTAGTCCACGGACCGATTCGAGCTCCCGGCTGTCCACGTTGCGGACGCGTAGAGTGTGCGAGCGGCGGACGGCGCGTTCGAGTCTCGTCCTCCGCTCCGATGAAGGGAAGGCGGAGGGCAAAAACGCGTGAGCCTTGATCGCGCCGAGGTGATAGCCGCACTCGAAGAGACGACGGCCGAGATCTCAGACCTGCTGGCGTCGGTCGCGGCTGATCAGGACTGGCGGCCGAATAACGAGCATTGGTCGTTCCGCCACATCGCGGCGCATCTCGAAGCGTGCCAGACCGAGTGCGTGCTTGTTCGCGTGCGCCAAATCGCCGCTGGGGCCAAACCCACGTTCGAGTTCTATGACAACGATGGCTGGGACTTCACCGACCGAGACCTTCGTGATTCAGTTCGTGAATGGCGTGAGAGCCGGCATCGGACCTTCGCCTTCGTGCAGTCCCTATCGCCGGAGCGGCTCTCGCGGACGGGGAGCCACCGCACGTTCGGCGAGATCACCGTCGTCGACTACCTCAAGATCGACCTCGGCCATGACCGCGAGCATTTTGCGGACCTCAACGAAATGCTCGGAGGACGAGCGCGAACCGCGGCCCGAGCCCGCAAGCCGTAAGTCCTCGGAGTCGGCCGGAGCTCCACTGCGGTGCCACGTTCAAATAGTCACGAACCGTCACGATCGGCCCGCCCAGCGAAGTACCCGCAGCGCGCGCAAGGTGTTCCAGCGGCTGGGCCGGCCTTCGCGCTCGTTCATGTCGAACTCGAGATCGCGGACCCGGGCGTTGACCATTTCGCTCTCGTGTGGATTCTCGAGCGGCAACCGCCCTTCGGCGTCACGCTTGGAGCGGACCAGGTCGATGGCCTCGGCCAGGCGCGGATCGGGTGTCACGCCCGCGGCGCGCAGGTAGTCGAGCCCGCGCAACGCGTCGTAGTGCCAGCCGGTCGGGAACGAGAACAGCGTGAAGGCCCGATCGATCAGCTCGCCGCTCGATAGCCGGCGCAGCATCCGGCGTTCGAGCAGGTATTCCTGCCCTCGGTCAAGCGCCCTGCTGACCTCGGGCGAGCCGCCCGTCGCGCGCTTGTGCTCCAGAAGGCCCTCGAGGACGTTGATCGTCGTATGGAACGATCCGCGCGTCGAGCCATTCTCCTGCTCGCAATTCCACCCGCCATCGGCCATCTGCTCGCCGAGGAGCCGCTCGACGATTCCTGTCACGTCGTGGCCGAAGTACGCGCCGAGCGCCACGACGCGTCCGTTGATGCACGGCTCGACCTCGCCCGTGAACACCGGTGTGCCGTGCCATGGGCCGCGCGAGTGCCACGTCGCGTTGTTCGCTACGAGGGCTATCGCCGTCCGCGCCTCCTCGCTAGAAGGGTCGAGACCCATATCGCGGAGCATCAATAGGGCGAGAAGAGAGGGCCACTCCGAATCTGACGTGCCGGTGTCCCACAGCCCATCCTCCCGCCGGAGAGACAAGAGGCGCGTGCCCCAGCCTTCAGTCGCAACTCGGGCACGCTCCGCGGCGACCTGGTCGGCCGGCGCATCCGTTAGGTCGCGCATCGCCTGCCAGCGAATCGCCGGATCCGAGTCGAGCAGCCAATCGATGGCGGACACGATCTTCCTCCGCGAAGCGGTGTCTTGAGCTCCGCCCTCAGATGATGCGTGGTCTACCGCCTGGTCACATCGAGCACGCTATGGGACGCTGCAAATCGCGTATGCCCTCACCGTGACATCGCCTGATCCGGAGAGGACAACAATCCCCCGAGCCTCCAGCCTGACTCATCTTCGTTGTTTCGAAGCCAAGGGTCGCCGCGTCGCAGCGCCAGCGCAGGTCTTGGATGGGCAGCGGGCCGCCGTCAGACCGTGCCTTATTCAGTGCTCGCTCTTCTTCCCACCGTCGTGGTCTTCGGCCTCGCCGGACTCAGCGCCCACGGGCTTTGTTTCCGTCCCCGCAACATCTCGGCGGCCACGCCCGATCCTGATCTCCCCGAAATGGAGTCCGAGCAGATCGAAATCGATGACGCGGTCGTCCCGCCAGGTGCGAGCGCGGTGCCCACGTCTGGTCGCCAAATCAGGCGCAGATCTCCCGGTGAGGCGTTGCTCCTCCGGCTCGAGAAGGCCCTCACGTAATCCGATAGCGACCGCTTCCGCTCGGCTCGCGGCTCCGAGCTTTACAAGGATGTTCGAGATGTGCCACTCGGCGGTGCTCTCCGCGATGTTCAGTGCAGCCGCGAGCTCTTTCGTGGTGTGTCCTGCCGCGACAAAGCGGAGGACCTCTCTCTCGCGGGGTGAGAGATGCACGGCCGGTGATCGTGCAGAAGAACTGCCATACGAAATCCCCGTGTTTTCCCGGGTTACCCGTGATTTCATGGATACCGCCGACGCTTCTGCACGTGCACCCTCTGGGGCATGACATGGATAGCAACCGTCTGTACGCACGATGTCGCGGTCCGACCGAGCGAGCGAGGGCCGGAGTGGTTCTGCCGCGAGTGTGGTTGGGCCTTGCCGCTCTTTCGTGAACGCTGCGGCGCGATGCGCGCGGTCAATATGGCCCTCGTTCGGGCCACCCGAGCTGCACGCCATGCCCGATAAGACGGTCACGCACGAGTACGCGGATCTGCTCGAGGGTCTTGTCGCAAAGCGCTATCGCGCGTCGGCCATCGGCCGCGTGCGTTCGGACGGGATGTGGGAAGGCTGCATCGAGTTCGTCGATCTCGCCGAGGATGAGCGACTGAAGACGGGCATCGAGACGATGCAGTCCAACGAGCGAGCTTTCCGGCAATGGGCCGCGGGCATCGGCCCGGCCTATCTCGAGGGCGCCTTCAGGCGGGCGAGGTCGCGCCCGGCTGACAGATCAACTCGGGTCGTCCCGCCGCTTTGGCTTGTCCCGCAGCGGGCGGTTCTCGATCCCTTCGATGTCGACGCGCAAGGTGAGGGCGTCCTCGCGGCGCAGCTCAGGGCGCTCGATCTGGATCGCCTACGCGACATCGCGGAAGCGTACGAGCTCGTCCCGCCGAAGTCGGTGGCATCCGCCACGCGCGCGGAGCTCATCGTGGAGATCCTCGCCACTATATCGAGCGCTCGGCGCGAGCCGGCGGAACGTTAATAGAGATTTCGCAGTGAAAGAAACCCGCGGCGCGCCGTCAGTTCCCCCAGAGTGGCCGGACCTCGATCGTCCCAGTCCGTGCGACCGGGTGTTTGGCCGCGATCTCGACGGCCTCCTCCAGGCTGCGGCACTCGATGATGTCGAACCCGCCGATGGCCTCCTTAGTCTCGACGAACGGACCGTCGGTGACGATCGGCTTGCCGTCGCGGACGCGGACGGATCGGGCCCGGCGCGGCGGCGCCAGTTGGTCCCCGGTGATCCAGCGGCCCTGCGCCTGAAGGTCGTCCAGCCACGGGAAGCTCTCCGCATTCGGAGTGTCACTTGGATCGGGCTCGGTCTGGGCGTCCATTTTTTTGGCGTCCCAGCACACAAGCATCAGGAATTTCATGTCGCACCTCTCATTCGTATCGACCGGCACGTATGGACGACGAACGCGCAGGACCGAAATCGACGCGTCTGCAACGACCCTTCGGCCGAGTCGAGCGGCCGAATTGGTGTTTGGTCACACCTCGGAGAATCGCATGGGTACTGGGGGGCCGTCGCGGCCCGCGCGGGCGCGCAGGGCTATGCGGTGGAACCTTCCCGGCTGTCGGCCCGGGAGGAAACTACACGGTGCGCTGGCATTTCGACCCCTGACGCTGATTGCGATCTTCCTTAAAGACCCGTCGGAAAATCTCCGGCGGGTCTTCTCGTAGCGCGGAAGGTCGTGTTGGGCAAGCCGAGTCCTTTCACATCGACTTACGTCGCCGTCAGGGGACGCGACGCCGGACTAGGCTCTCGGCCGTGACGGGACGCGCCGTAGCGGCACTCCTAGTAGCTGTGGCTTGTCTTTCGGGCTGCGCGGCGGTGCCGCTCGAGACAGCGCAGAACGGAAGCGATTGGTCGTTTCGACTCGTCGCGGACGCCGACGAAAAGATAAGCGGCACAGAGAAGGGGATTCCGTGTCAACTGGAGCGCGTCCAGCACGTCGAAGCCGACATGCAATGTCAACCGACGACCGGACTTCCACATTCGATCCTCATCTGTCGCGGATCGGGCAAGGCGAGTTACCGCCACGCACTGCAGGCGGGCGTTAGCGACACGCGCATCAGCACCGGCGCGTACGAGGGCGGCCTGGACTATCAGCTTCAGCTGCAGTTCTACGTAGAGCCGCCGTCGTACTCCGCGAACGCGGGTGTCCACGTCCCCGGGACCTACGTGTCAACGAAGTCGGATGTTTCGAGCCAAGGGACAGAGACAGGTTATGTCTCGGCAGGTGTCTTCAACCAGCGCGCGGATCCGAACGCCGCGAGCATTGAATACGATTCCGCACAGCGGCCCGACGGGACCTGGTCGGTCCTGGCCGCTGAAGGCCTACTGCGCTGCATCGGCTCCGCGACCGGCACGCGTCACCTTTCGATCAGTCTCCGAAAGGTCTAGGGGGCGCCTCACCTGCACTTGTAGATCAGGCAGAACTCGTTGCCCTCCGGATCGGCCATCGTCCGCCAACAGAAACCGTATTCGTTAAAGTCCGCATCTGGCCTACGCCGTCGGCCTCCGAGCTGGACGATGCGGGAGGTAGCGATCTCAACGTCATCCACGACGATGTCCATGTGCACGCGGTTCTTCACCACTTTTGGCTCGGGTACTCGCTGGAACGAAACAAACGGCGCGTCTGGATACTGCTTGTGAAGATTCACGAACTGCGGCGGACTGCCGAGCCTGCCCTCGATCCCGACACCAAGAACCACTGTCCAAAAGGCCGCGAGTCGCTCAGGATCGGTCGAGTCGATCTGGATCCAGCCGAGACGACCAATTCGTGGAGCCAGGTCGCTCACTGACCGCCTCCCAACACGTGCGCGTCCAAGGCTACGACTCGCTCGGGACTTCGACTACGCAGAAGAGGTTGCCGTCCGGGTCTTCCAAAACTACGAAGTCGTCATCCGGCTTGTATCTCCACGGATATCGTGTCGCGCCGATCTTTACGAGCCTTTCCACCTCGCCCTTCTGATCCGTCGTGTAGAGGTCGAGATGCAATCGGCTCCTTTTGCCCGATCGCCTCTCCCGAGTCTGGTCCAACGACACATTTGGTCCGCTTCCGTCCGGGTCACGCAAGATCACCCAGCCGTCTTTGGCAGGCCGCGTGGGTACGTAGTGCAGGGCTTCCTGCCAGAACGCCAGTAGCTTGTCGAACTCGTAGCAGCGGATGACGATCGAGCCGATCGTCAACTGGGCACTCATCGCGTTAGGCGCGAGGTCCGAGCGCGAAGTCGACGGCCGCCGCCGGCGTCATGGCGCGCCCGGCGACCCGGACCCGCTCGAGCTCGTCGGAATCCTTCGCTTCGGCCAGGATCGCCACGACCCTCTCGTAGTGAGGTCGTTCGTCGGGCGGCCACTCGAACCCCTGAGCTTCCATCAGCGACTCCGCGGCTCCGACGAGTGTCGCCGCACGCTCGAGCTCCCCTCGCTGCGTGGCGACGGCCGCGAGGCCGCTGATCATGAGCGGCGTCGCCCAATCGTCGCCACGTCGATAGCTGATATCGAGCGCCTCGCGCGATAGCGCCTCGGCCTGGTCGAGATTCCCGAGCTGTCGCTCCACCATCGCGAGATTGCTGGCCTCCAAACCGATCGTCGCGTAGTTCCCGGTCTCTCGCGCGAGCGCGATGCGCTCGCTCATCAGCTTTCTGGCTTCGAGGAACTCTCCGGCCATCTGGGCGGTGACGCCGAGGACGTGCAGCGCATTCGAGCGCCCCGTTCTATCGGCTGTGCCCTCGGTGATCGCGAGCGCCTCATGGCAGAGCCTTCGCGCCTCGTCGACGCCGGTCCGTCGCAGCGCGATCCGCGCAAGACCCGTCAGCGCTTTCGCCGTGACGGTGGGATCGCCGATGCGCCGGCCGATCGCGAGGGCGTGATCGTGGAGCGCGAACGCGCGATCGTCATCGCCTCGCCAGAACGCCAGGAGGCCCGCTTGGAACAGGGTCTCTCCGCGCGCCGCGTCCGTGCCATCAGGCGACGCCAGAGCACGATCGGACCACTCGGAACCTTCCTCCAGCCGCTTCGTCGCCATCCAAAACGGCGCGAGCGAGCTCGCGAGGCGGAGCGCCTCGTCCGTCCGCCTTTCATCGATGAACCATCGGAGCGCTCCGAGCAGTTCGCTGTATCGCTGCTCGATCTTGGCAGAGGTGGCCTGGCCGTCCAAGCCGCGGAGGCCCGGCACCGTCTGTTCGGCGAATGCGAGCAGGGACTCCGCCGCCTTCGCCTGCACGGGCGAATCGTATCGCCGCCCCGCAGTGCGCTTCGCCCATCGCTTCGCCGCTTGGTGCCGGTGTTCGGTAGCATGGGCCGCTCGCTGGCCGGCAGGCGCCGACGGAGCCGCCGTGCTGAACGCGCCAAAGCTTCGGGGGAGAGGTCGCATGTTGAATCGTTCGTACGGTCCATCCCGCCTTGTGTTTCCGGTGGTGCTCGGACTACTGCTCGCCGTCTGTGGCGGGACCGCCGGGACCTCAAATGACGGCAAGTTCACCGGCACGATCAACATCGCGTCCTCGACCTGGACGGGGTACGCGATCATCTACATCGCCAACGCCAAGGAGACGTGGAAGAGCCACGGCCTCGACGTCAAGTTCCAGGATGTCGAGGACCCCAATGACCGCCTGATCGCGCTCACGGCCAGTAGGCTGGACGGAATGGCGTCCACCGTCGATGCCTTTGCCAGGGCGCAGTCCAACGGAGTACCCGCGGTGGAGGTCTTTCCCATCGACGCCTCGGTCGGCGGTGACGGCATCCTGGCGAAGAACACTGTCAAGACGGTCCAGGATCTGAAGGGGCAGAAGGTCGCGGTCAACCAGGGCTCGGTGTCCGAGTGGTTCCTGGCCCAGGTCCTCCAGAAGAACGGCCTGAAGCTCTCGGACGTGAGCGAGCAGAACATGAAGTCGGGTGAAGCCGGCGCCGCTTTCGTTGCCGGGCAGGTTGATGTCGCTGTGACGTGGGAGCCGTGGCTGAGCAAGGCCAAGGCGCGCACCGACGGACGAGTCCTGGTCTCTTCGAAGGAATATCCGGACCTGATCATGGACAGCTTCGCGTTCCGGAAGGACTTCGTCGACAAGTACCCGGCCACCGTCAAAGAGTTCATGAAGGCGTACTACGACGCCTTCGACTGGTTCCAAAAGAACACCACGGAGGGTCTGGCCATCGTGGCGAAGGCCACCAGCGAGAGCGCGGACGACGTGAAGGCGGACCTCGGCACGCTCACGCTGTTCGATCTGAAGACGGGCAAGACGATCATGGGCACGAAGAGCGCCCCCGGAAAGATCAACGACAACGTCCAGGCCGCCGGTGATTTCTGGAAAGCCCAGGGAAAGATCGACAGCCCGGTGAAGCCTGCGGACGCGGTGAACGCCGACTTCATCAACTCGTTGTAGAGGAGACCAATTGAGCCGGGTCCCTGCGGCACGAGTAGCGCCGGTGCCGTCGGCGGCCCGGCCGCGCCGGCGCCGCGGCTTCACTCGCACCTACCTCACCCCGAAGCAAGCCATCCCCAGGCGGGCACGGGTGATCCTGGCGGTGGGTAGCTTCGTCTTCGTCGTTGGGGTGTGGACACTGCTGGCGGCCCTGGTGCAGAACCCACTCTCCGCACTCTTCGTCCCCAGCCCCTACCAGGTGGTGCTGACCTGGTGGGACATGATGGTGAACCTCGCCTTTTACAACGACGTGGGCTGGAGCACTTTCCGGATCCTCGCCGGGTTTCTGCTCGCGGCCGTGGTGGCCGTGCCGCTCGGTCTTTTGATGGGGTCGTTCGAAGCGGTGCGCTCGTTCTTCAACCCGCCGATCAATGCCATCCGCTACATGCCGGCCTCCGCCTTCATCCCGCTCCTCATCCTGCTGCAGGGCCTCGGGGAGGACGAGAAGATCACGATCATCTGGATCGGCGTCTTCTTCCAACTGGTGTTGATGGTCATGGACATCGCGCACCGCGTTCCGGACGAGATGCTGAACGTGGCCTACACCCTGGGTGCCTCACGGTGGACGGTCTTCTACAAAGTGTTCCTGCCGGCGACGTTTCCTGAGGTGGTCGATGCGCTGCGCATCACCATGGGATGGGCCTGGACGTACCTCATCGTCGCCGAGCTCGTGGCGGCGGAGCACGGCATCGGCAGCTTCATCTTGATCGCCGAGCGCTACTTGCGGGCCGACCGCATCATCGCGGCGATCATCACCATCGGCATCCTCGGGCTGATCACGGACACGCTCTTCGCCGTCATCCATCGGCTCGCATTTCCCTACGTGCAGAAGGTGCGCGCGTGAGCGAGATCCAGATCGCCGACGTCGCCATGCGCTTTCGCACTCGCCGTGGAGAGGTGCGGGCATTGGAGCGGATCTCGCTCACGGTTCCGGATGGCCAGTTCGCGTGCATCGTCGGCCCCTCGGGGTGCGGCAAGTCGACGCTGCTCATGATCGCGGCTGGGCTGGTGACCCCCACGGAGGGCGAGGTGCTCCTGAATGGCAAGGTCACCCTGGAACCCGGGGCCGACCGCGGCATGGTGTTCCAGTCGTACTCGCTCTTTCCCTGGCTGTCGGTGCGTCGCAACATCGAGTTTGGGCCCGAGATAAAGAAGGCGCCCCCGCCGGACCGCCGCAAGACCTCGAGCGAGCTCATCCGCCTCATGAGGCTTGACGGCTTCGCGGATGCGTATCCGAGCGCGCTCTCCGGCGGCATGAAGCAGCGCGCCGCGATCGCCCGGGCGCTGGCCAACGATCCTGAAGTGCTGCTGATGGACGAGCCCTTTGGCGCACTAGACGCGCAGACGAGACAGATCATGCAGGAGCTACTGACCGACATCTGGCAGCGCTATCGCAAGACCGTGCTCTTCGTCACGCATGACATCGAGGAGGCAATCTTCTTGGGAGACGTCATCTACGTGATGACCAGCCGGCCGGGTCGCATCCGGACGACTCTCAAGGTCGATATCCCGCGGCCACGCACGTTCGATACCCTGACCGGCCCCCGATTCACCGAGCTGCGCAATCAGGTCGTCGGCATCATCCACGAAGAGAGCTTGAAAGCCGTGGAGTCCGAGCTCGTCCGTGCCTGACGGCGGTCAGCCGGCGCGACGGCAGCGCTACCGGCCCATCGATGCGATGCAGGCCCCGAGATTCACGGGCATCGGGACCTTCATGCGTCTGCCCAACGTCACCGCCATGGCCGGCGTGGACGCGGCCTTCATCGGGATCCCATTCGACACCGCGGTCAGCTATCGGATCGGAGGGAGGTTCGGCCCCGCGGCGATCCGCGAAGCATCGCGCTTGCTGCGACCGTACAACGTCGAGCAGGGGATCGAGATCTTCGAGCATGTCTCTGCCGTCGACGCAGGCGACCTCTCGGTCATACCTGGGAACGTGCAGGCCTCGTACGGCGTGATGGAAGAAGGGCTCAGGTCGATCCTGGATGCCGGAGTGGTTCCATTGGCGATGGGCGGCGACCATTCCATCACGCTCGGAGAGCTGCGGGCGATCTTCAAGCGGCATGGCCCCGTCGGCCTGATCGATTTCGACTCACACACGGACACCTGGGATAACTACTGGGGAGAGCGCTACACCCACGGCACCTGGTGTCGCCGAGCGATCGAGGAAGGATTGATCGACACCGCGCGGTCGGTGCAGCTCGGCATCCGCGGATCTCTGTACGGGCCCGAGGATCGCGGCGGTGCGCGGGCGTTGGGCCTGCATCTGATTCCGACCGAGACGCTGCTCGAGCGAGGCGTTGACGACGTCTTGCCCGAGGTCGTCGAGCGGGCCGGCAGAGGTCCGGTCTTTGTCAGCTTCGACATCGATTTCGTCGACCCTGGCTTCGCGCCAGGGACCGGCACGCCCGAAGTCGGGGGGCCGACCAGTCGCGACGCCCTTCGGCTCGTGCGCGGACTGCGCGGCCTCGACCTCGTGGGCTTTGACCTGGTCGAGGTTCAGCCCCAATACGACCACGGCGAGGTGACCTCGCTCCTCGCCGGGACCCTGCTTCATGAGTTCCTCACGCTGGTCGCCCTCGATCGACGCGACCGGCGGAAGCGCGGATGATTCGCTCGCAAGAACCGGAGCGGAAGAGGTGGGAACCGTGACGAGGCGCGACCCCGGCGCGGCCCGGGCCGATGCAGCTGGCGACCGGTCTCGTCGTCGGCCTGGTCAACGCGTGGGTTATCGCACTGCTTTCCCTCAACCTCGGGCCTCGTCGGTCGGCGACGGGATCCTTCTCGGCGCGCTCGTGTGGCTGGGGTTCGGCGCGACATTCAAGGCCGCGCAGGTGACCTTCGAACGGCGACCCTGGGCGGTTTGGGGCATCCAAGCCATCCACGACCTCGTGGCCGAAGTCGTGGTGGCCGCGATCGTCACGCTGTGGCGCTGAGAGCTAAGGCTTTCCGAGAAACGGCCGCCTTGGTCTATCCGCCGCCACCGCCGGCGAGGCACGTCGGCGGCGTCCCTCCGCCGCGCACCCCGGTCGGGTGGTTTGAATCGAAGTTGCGGTTCGCGACGCGGTTCGCGTGATCGCAGGCCTTGCCCGGCGAGAACGCATCGGTCCCGGGCGGCGGCGCGGGGACCTGCCCCGGGTTGGCGGCGGCGGGCGCTCCCACCCCGAGCGTCAGCGCGAGCGCCACGACGCCGACGGAAAGAAGCTTCTTCAAAACGAGTACCTCCACGTATCTGCAAAACGTCTGGCCAGAAGCGACCGATAGGGCAAGTCGACCTCGAGTCCAAACGGATACGTCTAGCGCTTGGCGCCCTTTTTCATGCCGAGCCGTTCCGCGTAGGCGCGGCTGATCGCGAGATACGGCTTGAGCAGGGCGGTGCGGGCGAGCATGGCCGGAGGCACCGCGACGAAGTCCTTCTGCACGATGCCATACGCGACCGCCAGCTTTGCGCGGTATTTCTTCATGAACGTGGCGCGCTCGTCGTCGGGGAGCCGAAGTCGAAGGTCGCCGGTCGGAGACAGATACGTGAACATCTTTCCGTTGGTCGACGTGTACGGAATGGTCGCGCCCTTGCGCTCGATGCTCGGATCGGTCGCGATGAGCTTCTCGTAGAGAGCCAGCTTCGCGGCGGGGATAGTGCTCGGCTTCTTTTTGGCGGACATCGATCGTTTCCGCGCACAGCCTATCCCGCGCTACCCTCCCGCCGGTGTCCGCGAAGGTCACGTGGCGGCAGGCTCTCGCGTGGCGCATGCGCCGGCAGCTTCTCGATCCGGTCGGCGACCAGAGCGCGGCGGGAGTCGTTCGCCGGCTGTGCGGCGTGCAGGCGCAGGTCGCGTCGATCGCGGAGCTGTGCATCCGCGTCCGACGCAAAAAATCGAAACCCGGCGATGTGGCGCGCGCGCTTCGAGAGGGCCGACTCATCAAGACGTGGGCGATGCGCGGCACGCTCCACCTGCTCACGCCCGAGGAAGCCGGGGCCTTCCTCTCGCTGATCGCGTCCGGACGATCATGGGAACGGCCAAGCTGGCAGCAGTATTTCGGCGTCACCCCAAAGCAGCTCGACGCGCTTCGCGAGGTCGTTCGCGACGCACTTGATGGGCGGGCCCTCACCCGAGAGGAGCTCATCTCTGCGGTCATCGCGCGACGCGGCTACGGTCACCTCGGCGACGCGCTCCGCTCGGGCTGGGGCACGCTGCTCAAGCCATACGCATGGCAGGGCGACCTCTGCTTCGGGCCAAGCAGAGGGAATCGCGTGACCTTCGTCCGTCCGGAGGACGCGAGCTCGCGCTGGGTCCGCCTTCCCGAGCCCGACGAGGCAGCGGCGATCGCGATCGTCGCCTACTTCCGCGCGTACGGGCCCGCGACTGTGGAGAACTTCCACAATTGGATATCCCGCGGCAGGGTCAGCACGCGGCAGCTTCGAACGTGGTTCGCTGCCGTTGGCGATCGGCTCCGCGAGATCGAGGTCGACGGCGAACGCCGATACGTTCTCGCCGGCGATCTCGACGAGCTGGCGTCGACATCGGTCACCAAATCCGTGCGTCTGCTGCCGGGCTTCGACCAATACGTCCTCGGTCCCGGCACCGACGACGCGCACGTCCTCCCGAAGGCTCGCCGGACCGCCGTGAGCAAACAGAGCGGTTGGATCGCGCCGATCGTCGTCGCGGGCGGCGTCGTGCGAGGGACCTGGGAGATCGCGGCCGACGAGGTCCAGGTCGCATGGTTCAAAGAGGCCGGTCCCGTGCCGCGAACGGCGTTGCAGGGCGAGGTCGAGCGTCTCGCCGCGATCCTCGGCCGCGATCTGCGGCTTGCGCTGAGCTAGGAGGAGCCGTTCTTCCGGGATGAGACTCGGCGCCGGACTGCAGTCAACGGGGGAATCCGGCCGATCACGGTCAGGGGGTTCGGGCGCCGCTCGCTGTGCTCCTCCGCGTATTCGCTGACGAGCTCGTTCAGGTCGTGACCTTTCGGGAGCGCGGCCTGATGCAGGTACCAATGGTGCTCGGTCACCCAGAGGTAGAGATCGGCCTCGGTGCGATGGGGGAAGTCGTGTAGAGCACCGGTCGCCCGCACGGCCTCGATCGTGGGCAGATAGATGCGGTCGTACCAGCTCGCGACCGCCTCGGAGTAGGGGACCTCGCGTTTGTGCTCGATCCCGAGATACCACTGGTGCGTCGCGATGTGCTCGAGGAGCTTCTCGTACTGACCGGGAAGGGTGAGATCTATGCGCGCGCCCGGCCGTAGCTCGCTGATATGCGTCTTCTCGTAGAACGCCAGCGCGTCCTGGTCGCGGATGAAGTCGAGCAGGTCCTCGACCGAGCCGACCGGTGCCGGCGCGGTGACCTCGATGACATGCGCGTCGATGAAGGATTGTCCTCGCTCGCGCGCGACCGACACGCGATGGTTGCCATCCTTCACGAAGTACGTCTGGCCGATCTTGTACAGATCGACCGGCGGCAGCTCCCGGTGGTCGAGGTGCGCGCGGTCGACGCTCTCCCACCGGTCGCGCGTTTGCACCTGTCGCGGCAGGAACGCGCGGTCAAAGTCGCGATACCGACCCACGCTTCCGACGATCTGGTCGATCGGCACCTCGCGCAGGCCGCCGTCGCGCTGGGCCTGGGCATGAATGCCGCGGCGGACTTCGTCGAAGGCGAGGAGAGCGTTGTCCGATCGTCTGAACCAGCTCATGACACCGCGCATGAAGGCTCTGCGCCGGGCGCGGCGGTAATCGGCTCCGGCGACGTCGGAGCGCATCACAGCTCGATGGTCCGTGCGCCGTATGCGTTGACGACCGTCGTCGGTCCGAATTGGGTCTGCGTGACCATGCGCGTGTCAAAGACATGCGTGTGCCCGTGGACGTGATAGCGCGGTCGGAACCATCGCAGGAAGGTCCGGAACGCGGCGAAGCCTCGATGCGCCGGATCCGGCCGGTCGTGGATCCCGCGCGGAGGCGCGTGTGTCACGAGCACGTCGATGAAGCGGCCGTGCCGGATCCGGTTCGCGATGAGCGCCGGCACCATCCCCAGGATCGCGAGCCACATGTCGCCCTCGCTCGACTGGAACGGCCCCTTGTTGTAGCGGGGCGATCCCTCGAGACCGCCGACGAGAAGCCCATCGATCGAGACGACGCGGCCGTGCAGGTCGATTCCGTCCCACCAGACGCGAACCTCGCGGTCGTCCAGGCCCTCGGGCGGCACGTCGTGATTCCCATGCACCGCGCGGAGCGGTGCGGCGGCCGCCGTCGCGACGAAATCGAGATACTCGTAGGTCAGGTCACCACACCCGAGAACGAGATCGATGCTCCCGGCGCGCGCCGGCAACGAGGCGGCGACCGCCTCGTCCTCGACATCGCTGACCGCGAGGATGCGCATGCATTCAGTGTGAACCGGATGTCACGCACGGCGCTGTGGAACACTGCCAGCCATGAGTGCGCACGTCGCGTGGATTCACGTCGCGCCGATCAAGGCTCTTGCGATCCAGGAGCTCGAGCAGGTCGAACTCGGTCTCCTCGGTGTGGAAAACGACCGTCGCTTCTGCATCGTCGATCCCGACGGGCGGATGCTTAATGCCAAGCGCGTGCAGCGGTTCGTCGCCGTGAGACCGCGGTTCGACGAAACCCTGCGCCATCTGGTGCTCGAGATGCCGGATGGGAGGAAGGTGGAGGGCACGACCGACCTCGGCGCCGCGACCCTCGTCACGATCTATGGCCGAAGCCTCCCCGCGCACATCGTCGAGGGACCATGGGCCGAGGCGCTCTTGGACCTTGCCGAGCGCCCGGTGCGTCTCGTCCGCTTCGACGAGCCGGGCGAGGGCGTCGACCGCGCCGATGAAGGGGCCGGCGCGTCGCTCCTCGCCGAAGAGTCCCTCCGCGCGATCGCGAAGGCCGCCGGCGTGACGGAACGCGTTGATCCGCGACGTTTCCGGATGCTTTTTGGGATCTCGGGTGTGGCGGCCCACGCCGAGGACTCCTGGATCGGCAGGCACGTGCAGATCGGCGCGGCGGTGGTCGAGCCGGGCGGAAATATCGGCCGGTGCGCGGTGACCACCCTCGACCCGCGGACCGGCATCTCCGACCTCGACACGCTTGCCGCCCTCGCGACGTACCGTCAAGGTGAGATCACCAGCGAGCCACTCGCGTTCGGGGTATGGGCTCGGGTCGTCCAGCCCGGCGCCGTACGCGTGGGGGACCGGATCGAAGTCGCGTGAAAACGCTCGAGACCGATCGCCTTGTCATCCGTCCCTTCGTCTTTGACGACGCGGACGAGTACAGGCGGCTGCTCGACGAAGCCTTCGGCCACGAGAGCTATGGAGCCGAAGACACTACGCGGCTGTTGCTCGAATACCACGTCATCGCGGACAAGGCACATGACGCGTTGCACCAAACGCCCTACGAGGACCGCGCGATCGTGCGCAGGAGCGACGGCACGCTCATCGGAGCGGTCGGGTTCGCCGCGTGCCTCGCGCCGTTCGGACAACTCAGGTCGTTTGACGGCGCGCCGCACCGCACCTCGGAGGTCGGCCTCTTCTGGGCGCTCTTTCCTGAGCATTGGGGAAACGGCTACGCGACGGAGGCAGCGCGCGCCATGGTGTCCTACGCCTTCGACGAGCTCGACCTGGCGCGGATCGTGGCCACCACCGAGCACGACAACCTTCGGTCGATCGCCGTCATGAAGCGACTTGGGATGACGATCGAGCGCAACCCTCTAGCTGAGCCGCATTGGCTCCAGACCGTCGGCGTCCTGGTGAATCCAGCCCCGTAGTCGGGGTTGGTCAGGCCTTCGGAGAGTCGTCAGACCCCGGTGAGGTAGACAGCCCGAACTCGGCGAAGCGCTGCTTGGTGAGCTGCTCCGCCTCGTCCCACCACTTGGCGAGACGCTCCTCCTGCTCGCGAAGGCGTTCGCCCAGCTGGTGCTCGAACTCGACGAGCTCTTCCATGAGCTGGGCGTGGAATTTTTCCTTTTCCGCGGCGAGCTGACGCTCGGCGCGCTCGCGTTCGCCGATCTTCCACTCCTCGATGCGCGCGATCTCCATGTCGCGCTGCTCTTTGAGCGAAGCGACCATCGCGTCGATGCCGAGGCCAAGCCGTCGACGCTGATCCGCCATCCACTGCTCGACGCGCTCGGCGGTCTGCTCGATCGCGCGCTGGAGCTCTTCGCTCGCCGCCGCGCGAAGCGGATCCTTCGTGTCGAACGGCTGGCCAACCGCGGCCGGGGGTTCAGACATGGTGATGTGCGGACCCTCTATCGGCGCCTCGACGTCTCCGGCGATATCGAAGCCGTCGGCATCTTCGAAGGCCGGCGGGACCGGCGCCTCAGATCGGGGACCGAGGCGCAGGCGCAAAGGGGTGGGCTCGGGTTCGGGCATCCAGCTCATGTCATTCGCCTCCGACGTTGTGCCAAAAGCCTCCTACGCCGGCGCGCTCCTTCATATAGTCCGAATGGGGGATCACCCCCTGGGGCTAATGGGCCGCGATGAAACGAATGCTGATCATGGTGCGGCAGCGAGGACAGCTGAGTGTCGCCAGCGAGGATTCGGTCTGCCCGAGCGCAGGCACGAATCTGAGACCATCGGCCTCCGCCACGCTCCGCTTGCACTCGGGGCAGCGAAGCTCGCCACGATCAAGCTCGGCGTGCGTCGCCTGTAGGTCGGCGAAGCCAATTCGCTTCTTTCGTCCCACCTAGCTTTGCCCCCTTGGCCGCCTGGGCCATCTTCGAGTGTGCGCCATCCGGCGCCCGAGCGCTGTCGGCGATCCGGCGTTCGCCGGCGAATGGGCCGAATTAACCGGGAGGGTGATCCGCTCACGCCGGAAGGGCACCTTGGCCAACCGCCGGATGTCCTCGAAGTCCTTGCGCTGCGTTTCGTTCACGAACGTGTAGGCGATGCCGCGCCGCCCGGCCCGTCCCGTCCGCCCCACACGATGGACGTAGGTGTCGGCGTTCTCGGGGAGGTCGTAGTTCACGACGTGGCCGATGTCGTCCACGTGGAGGCCGCGCGCCGCCAGGTTGGTCGCAACGAGGGTCGGGAACGTGCCGCGCCGAAACCCCTCGAGCACGCGCTCGCGCTCGCGCTGCCCGACGTTGCCGTGGAGAGCCCGCGCCGGCCGGCCCAGCCGATCGAGCGCCTTCACGAGCTTGTCCGCGCCGTACTTCGTTCGGCGAAACACCAGCGTCCGCTCGACGCCGGACCGGCCGAGCAGCTCGTGGAGCGCGCTGACCTTGTCGGCCTCGCGCACCTCGATCCACGCCTGGTCGATCGCATCGACGGTCGGGGTCTCGGGTCGCACCGCGACGGTCGCCGGGTTCTTGGTGTAGCGCTGCGCGATCGCCCGCACGTCGGCGGTCAGCGTCGCTGAGAAGAGCGCCGTTTGGCGAGGCCCGGAAAGGAGCGCCACGATCCTCGCGATATCGGGCGCGAACCCGAGATCGAGCAGCCGATCGGCTTCGTCGAGGATGAGCACGCGGACCTTGCTCAGATCGCAGGTCCGGCGCGCCACGAGGTCCAGGAGGCGACCGGGTGTCGCGACCGCGACGTGTGCGCCGCGGCGCAGCGCGATCTCCTGATCGCGGTAGCCGACGCCTCCGTACAACGCGACGATGCGGGCCGAGCGGTGGCGGCCGAGGGCCTGGAACTCGGCGGCGACCTGCGCGCAAAGCTCGCGCGTGGGCACGATGACAAGCGCGAACGGCGCGGCGGCACGACCGTCGATGCGCTCGAGGATCGGCAGAGCGAAGGCGCCCGTTTTCCCCGTGCCGGTCTGCGCCTGCGCGAACAGATCGCGCCCGGCACGAAGGTGTGGGATGGCGAGGTCCTGGATCGGCGTGAGGCTCGTCCAACCGAGGTCACCCGTCGCGCGATCGAGGTCCGGAGCAAGCGTGATCAAGAGCGTGGGGTCCTTCCCTGGGCTACAAAAAAAAGCGGGCCGCGAGGCGGCCCGGCATATGTCTCTTGTGGGGCCCGATGTGTTCACGTAATCATCTCATACGTTTCGATCTTCGAGGACGCGCCCATCTGCTACTCGCAATATCGCGAGTTCGCTGTACGCTGAGCTCTACGCGGGCCGCTCGTCGGCCAGAAAGGTGGCCCGCATGAGATCAGGCGGATTCCCCTGCAGGTTCGCCGGGTGCCGTGAGTGTTTCGTCGTCACGACCCAGGGTTCGATGCCGGCGCTCACCGCGGCGAGCTTGCTCCGGACGCAGCACGAGGTCTCCGTTCACAACTACCAGCACATCCGCTTGGAAGAGCACCCGCGCGGCCTCCAGACCGCGGTCCGTTTCGTCCCAAAGCGCTCGACCACCTAAAGCACACTGGTCGCCTGCCCGCCAGGCGAGTTCGGCGTCGGTCTCCAGCCTGCTGGCACGGAGCGTGCGCGGTGTCGCATCATGCGAGGCGGATTGCGTCATCGTCACGCCGTCGCTCTGCGGGCGCTCGCACTCGCGACCGTCGTCCTCGTCGCGTGCAGCGCGGCGACCCCCCCGGCACCCACCCCCGGTGAACAGGCGCAGTCGTCTCCGACACCGACCCCAACACCCATCCCACCGCTCAAACCGGCCCATTCCGTAAGCCCCGTCGGCTTGGGCGTCGCCGCGAGCGGCGATTTCAGAGGGAACGGGAAATCGCAGATCGCCCTGCTCGAACCCGCGGCCGGGGACGCGAGCCTCCAGATCGCGGTGCGAGAGCCGAACCCGGACGGCGAAACGTTCGCCGAGTCGGTATGGCTGACAACCGAACCGAACACCTTCCGGTTCAACCGAGCGAAGTTCGCGGTCGCCGACGTCACCGGGGACGGCAGGGACGATCTCGTCGCGCTCTACGACGAGAGCGAGAACAAGTCCGGACTGCTCGTCTTCCGCTCGACCGGCTCCGCTTTCACCACGCCAGAGAAGTGGTGGGACGGCGAGAACTACACGTGGAACCGCGCGCGAGCTGTCGTCGCGGGGAATTTCGGAGGTAGCGGCCACGATGCCGTCCTCGTGGCGTACCAGTACGACAACTTCGAGATGCGCCTGCACTACTTCGAGTCGACCGGCTCGGCGTTCACCTTCGGCGGGACGCAGGGAGCGTACGACTCGGGTCCCGCCCAGTTCGATGCTTCGCTCGCGCGGTTCGCCGTCGGCCACTTCACCAGGACCGGCGGCGCGCAGCAGCTCGCCGCGCTCTATCAGTCGCCCAACGCGAAGGCGAAGCTGCTCCTCTTCGATCCGACGCCGAACGGTCTCGTCCTTATGAAGAACAACCTGTACGAGACCAACGAGGGCGAATACGACCTGAGCCGGGCGTCGATCGGCGCCGCCGACGTGACCGGGGACGGCAAGGACGACCTCGTCGCCGTCTACGGCGACGCCGATGGAAGCGCGAAGGTGCAGGTCTTCGACTCGAGCAGCTCGTTCCAGCCGGCCGGCGGTTTCGGGGGCTGGGCCTCGCTCCCCGCGGGCTCCGCGTGCGCGGGCGCGACGGCGGTGCTGCTCGGAGACTGGAACGGCGATCGCCGGGTCGACGTGGATGCGCTCGCTCCGGCCGACGGCATCCAGGTGCGCAGCAACGTCCTGCGCAACATGGGCGGCGGGTTCAAGGTGGCGTCCACCTCCGAAGAGACCGTCTGCCCGCGATGGCCCCTGACGGGGATGCCCCTGGCGGGCGGCTCGGCCTCGAAGCGACCGCTGTACGTGAAGATCGACAACAACCCGCATGCTCGTCCGCATTACGGCATCACCAAAGCCGACCAGGTTTATGAGTGGCTCGTCGAGGGCCTCACCACGCGCCTCGCGGCCGTGTTCCAGTCGAAGGATCCCGATGTCATCGGATCGGTCCGCAGCGCACGGATGACCGACACGCCGGTCATACCGAGCCTCGGCGCGGCGTTCGTCTACTCGGGTGGCGGCCCTGAAGAGCTGATGAAGATCCACTACGACGCAGCGGTCGTCGACCGCTACATCGATCTAGCGCCTGGGTACGGGTGGGGCTACCGCGTCGGCTTCCGCGAGGCGCCGTACAACTACTTCACGACCTACAAGAACCTGCGCGATGCGCTCGCCGGGGCACCCGACGGAGATCAGCCGGTCAGCATCCCGTCGTGGAATTTCCTGCCCGCGCCCGCGACCGACGCGGTCGCCGGCGGGATGACCGGGAGCGTGGACGCGACGTCGATCACGATCCCGTACCGCGATCTGTTCACGGTGGGTTACCGGTATGACGCGGCGTCCCACACCTACGCCCGCTACGACGACGGCGTGCGCGACGTCGACGGCGCGACCGGTGCACCGGTCGCGGCAAACAACATCGTCGTCATACAGACCGAGGTCCACTTCACGACGGA
The DNA here is from genome assembly GCA_005883775.1 of Chloroflexota bacterium. Lineage (GTDB taxonomy): Bacteria > Chloroflexota > Limnocylindria > P2-11E > P2-11E > 3-1-20CM-2-70-9. The sequence goes on from VBEU01000160.1 coordinate 21,151, forward strand.
CTTCGGACTGGATCCCGCCGGCAACCCGAAGCTCGATATGACGCTCGTCGGAACAGGCAACGGCTCGGTGTTCCGCGATGGGAAGCGCCAGGACGTCACCTGGACGCGACCCGACATCTTCGATGTCTTTACGCTCCGCAACGCAAGCGGCGAGGCTGTCCGGCTCGATCCGGGTCAGACCTGGATCCACATCGTCCCGAAGGATTGGACCATCCCGAGCCAGTAAGCGCGGCCGCGTTGCGGGTCGCACGCAGGGGAGCAGCGCCGGGGTTTTCTGAGCGAGCGGCCCAGCGGGCGGCGTCGGGGTCTTCTGAGCGAGCGGCCCAGCGGGCAGCGTCGGGGTCTTCTGAGCGAGCGGCCCCTGGCGTGCGGTCCATCGCAATCCCACGAGGGGCCGAGCGAAGAGGACCCCGATGCTGCGCGCAGAGCCCATCACCACTCCCACCGCTGACGTCGGACGAAGAGCGCCCATCCCGCGAGAACCCAGAGGGCGATCGGCACGAGGGCGCCCGCGGTCGTGAGCGTACCGAGACCGAGCAGCGCGGTCCTGTCGTTGCCCGCATAGTCGCCTGACGCCGCGAGCATCCCGATCCCATCAAGAAGGGCGAGCAGTCCGAGACCGAGCGTGAAGACAGAGATCACGGCGAACAGCATGACGCGGCGAAGGATCGTCACGCCGACATCGTCGCACGGAGCGACGGCTCTCGCCGCCGCTCCGCGCGGTCATATCAGGGGATCGCGAGGATCGCGATGACCTGCTGCTGGTAGTGCGACGGATTCGTGCCGTCGTTGTAGGTCGTGACCGAGGTCGTGTAGCTCATGCCGCTGCCGGAGGCGATACCGAAGTAATCGCCGATAAAAGTGTTGCGGCACGTGGGGCAGGAGGTGTGGGGTGAGTGCAGCTGTGGGTCCCAGGTGTGCTGCGTCAGCCGGATGTTGTGGCCTTTGGGTGCGAGCGTCGGCGTGTAGAACTGGATGCTCGCGTTGACGCAGTAGTTCGCCGCGCCGTACGGCGGGAGCGTGCCGGTGTAGTTGACGTTCGCTGTGTCCGACGCGATGCCTGCCGCGGCCGCTTCGGCGGTCCCGGCCTCGGGGCAGGCGAGGCGGCGGTCGTAGAACGCGACGCTCACGGTGCCGTTCGCGGCGACGTCGAGATTCGGTTGGAACTCGTCGACGGAAGTGCGGTTGTCGTTCACCTGAATGGGCGGCGTCCAAGTCTGGCCCTCGTCGTACGAGGCCGCGAGGAGGATGTTCGTGACGCCGGCGCTGTAGTCCTCCCACGTCACGTAGAGGGGGTATTTGTGATCCCTCCCGACCCTGGCGGGACCGACCCCAAAGCTCTCCTCGATGCCGTCGCGGAATGTCGTGTTTGCGTACACCAGCGGCGGAGCCGCGATCGTGTCGGTGATGAGCTTGCTGCTCCACGTAAGCCCGCCGTCCGTGGACTTGTCGAGGAAGAGAACGTCGCAGCAATACCCCTTCTTGGGCATCGTGGTGACAAGCGTCGTGAAAAGCGTGCCGTCGGGTATGACGTGCGGCAGCAGGTAGGTCGCGCCCTGTGGCGTCCCGCCGACTTGCGGGAGTGGTATCGGCGCGGACCAGTCGCTGTGCGTTCCGTTCGGCAGCGCATGCGCGATCGACACGAAGGGATGGGAGGTCGAGGGTCCGGTGAAGATCACCCACATGACGTAGATCGTGTCGACGTGGGGGCTTGAGGGGTTCGTGTCGATGGCAATCCACTGCTTGTCGGACTCCCGCCCGACGCTGTCGTAGGCGGCGACGAGGTCAGGTTTCCCCGCGCTGTTGCGGGTGATCCACTGCTGCGCAGTCGTCGAGCCGTGCGGGCGGACGGATACCGAGATGGCTTCGGCCGGAAGCGATGGATTTGGTTCCCGGTTTGGATTGGTCTGGTAACTCTTCGTGTCCCCGTCGTAAAAGAACTGATACGGCAGGATCACCGAGTAGAAGTTGTCGTATCGATCGAATGCGCCGATCGGGTCGGTGT
>VBEU01000063.1 GCA_005883775.1 Chloroflexota bacterium
GCCGGCGTTGAACAGCGGATCGAGCCACTCGAGGCAAGCCACGCGAGGGCGCGGAAGCCCGGCTACCTGCGCCTCGATCGTCGCGAGCCGAGATTCGAGACGGCCGATCAGACGGTCGGCATCGCCGTCGCGTCCCAGGGCGGCACCGATGCGGCGGACATCTTCGAACATCCCCGCGATGCTCGACGCGTCCAAACCGACGACCTGGGGCACGCGGGGGAGATGTGCCGGGATCTGGTCGAGGGTGATCGCGCACACCGCGCACAGGGTCTGCCCGAGGATCACGTCCGGCCGCGCGTCGCGCAGTGCCTGCTCGTCGAGGTGAAAGGTGCTCTCGCCGCGCGATCCCGCCTCGCGGACCTGACGGTCGATGTCGCGCGCACTCGCGCCGTGCGGAATCGTCGAGCGGGTCACCGAGGGCAGCACGCGAACGGTCGGGGGATAGTCGTCGTCATGCGTGACCGCGACGAGCTCGGCTATCGCCCCGATCGCGTACACGATCTCCGTCGCGGCTGGGATGCCGAACGCGCCGCGGTGGAGGCGGCCCGCCTCGGATCAGTCGGCGACGCGCGCGTCCTGGGGGTCGATGGCGCGGCGTTCTTCAGCCGTCCCGGTCCGCGCCTCGTTGACGGCGTCGAGCTTCTCGCGTCGATCTTCCATCCGAATGCCGTCTCCGCGCCCGATGGAGCGATCGCCGTCCCCGTCAGCATCTGACCAAGCGACGAGGGGGAGCTCCACCCTAAACGTGGATCCCTCGCCCGAGCTCTCCTCCACGAAGAGTCGGCCCTCCATCCGCGTCGCGATCGCCCTGCTGACATACAGCCCGATGCCCATGCCGGGGTGATCCGCGGCCGCGGCGCCGCGCACGAAACGTCCGAAAATCCGCTCCCAGTCCAGAAAGGCGATTCCCGGACCGTGATCGCGCACGCGGATGACGGCGCGATCGGCTTCCGCGCCGACCGAGATCTCGATCGCGGAGTCGCGTGGGCTGTACGTCATCGCGTTCTTCAGAAGGTTGTCGAAGATCTGATCGAGGCGGGCCGGATCGGCCCGCACCATGACCGGCGCGGCCGGCTCGCTCACCGCGATCTGACGGCCCGGATCGAGCGCCTGGATGCGTTCGGCCGCGGCACGCGTGGCCGCCACCAGGTCGAAGACCTCGGGCTCGACCCGGAAGTCGGCGACCCTTGTCGAGATCACCTGCAGATCGTCCGCGAGACGAACGAGACGGCTCACCTGCCGCCTGGCCTCGTCGATCGATGCCGGAACGCGCTCGCGCATGTCCTCGCGCGCGGCGTACCGCGCTGCGAGCTGCAAATGACCCGAGAGCGACGCGAGCGGATTGCGGAGCTCGTGATTGACCGTCGCGATGAGCGCGGTCCGCTCCTGCTCGAGCTGCTCCCGACGGCGAAGACTCTCCACTGTGCGAGCGAATGCAGCGCGGACGGCGGCACCGAGAGTCGCGACCACGAGCCCTTCGAAGAAGAATCCGATGACGTCGAGCCCATTCGTGTTGAGGGAGATGGCAAATCCGGCCGGCGGGGTGAAGTACGCCGCGATGAGCGTCGTCCCAATGATGGCGACGAGCGCCGGGCCGAACCCGGCGAGGACCGCGCTCGCCGCGACCGGAATCGTCAGAAAGAGGTCCGGCCCGGGCGCTCCGAACGCGGGGATCGAGAGCTTCAGTCCAGCGATGGCGAGGGTGAACACGACGGCAAGGCCGTACCGCACCGGCCACGGCCAGTCCGGCCGAAGCAGGCGAAGAGAAAGATCGAGAAGCCGGTCCTGCGTCGACTCCACGCCCGAGACGCCTCCCGCGCGATGCCTTCCGTCACCTTACCCGACCGGGCGAGCCGGAAGTTTCGCGCCGGAGGGGTCGAGGTCTAGCCGAGTCTCCCGCCGCCGAGGAATCCGATGATTGCCCCCATCACGACCGCCTGAAAGATCTGATAGCCCGCGTCGATGGCGTACAGGCGCCCGGGCCTGCCCGCGAACAGCGTCTGCGAGAAGAACGCGGTCGCGGTGAATCCAAGAGACGCGTACAGGCCGATGAGCGCGCCACCCGCCCCGGTGGTCCAGCCGGTCTCGTTGATGAACCAGTTCAGCGCGATGGCTTCGATGAATGCCGCGAGTGCGGTGAGCGCGTAGAGCGGACCGGCCGACGCTCCAGTACCCATCCCTCGACCGGTCAGAGCCATCCAGGTCTTGCCGAAGACCGGCCCGTACCAGAGGAACCCAATGACCATTGCGGCGACGGTTGCGACGATGATCGCTACCCAGTTCATCTTTCCCTCCTCGACGCGCCTCGTGCCGCGCACAGGCTAAAGCAGGGGCACAAACATCCCGACCTGGCGCGTGTACTCGTCGTAGGCCGCGCCGAAGCGCCCGCGGAGGAGCCGCTCCTCGGTCTTCGCACGAAGATAGAGCGCGGGAAAGGTCACGAGGAGCGTGCCCGCGATCAACACGAGATTGCCGGTGGCAAGGCACGCGCCGGCGAAATGCAGACCCAGGCCGGTGTAGACGGGGTGACGCGCGAACCGGTATGGCCCCGTGCGCACGAGCTCGTGGTCGCGGTGGATCTCGAGCTCGAGGTCGTAGTGCCGTCCGAGGGTCGCGATCGCCCACAGCGAAAAGGCGACGCCCGCGACGATGAGGACGATGCCGATCCGGCGAAGCGGCTCCGGGACGTCGATCTCCGGACCGGGACGCGCCGCGATGACGATGTACGGCACAAAGAAGAAGTACGCGACGTAGCGGGCGAGTCCGCCCGATCGCGCCACCGTCTCGCCCCGCCGGGCCACGCCGCGCGCCCTCGAGAGCTGCGCGACGACCCCGAAGGTAACGATGCTCGCGACCGCGACGGCCGTTACGAGCGACGGACTCACACCCCAATACTCGTAGTCCTGCGGTCCGCTGGTGCGCACTAGACTCGCGCGCCATGCATGTCGCCTGGCTGGGTGAGCCCGCCTCTCTGGACGCGACGACCGTCGGTGGCAAGACCGCCAATCTCGGTCGCCTCGCGACGTCGTTCCGCGTGCCGCCGGGCTTCTGTCTCGACGTGTCGGTGTTCGACCAGCTGCGTCACGCGCTCGACGGGGATGCCGCGGCCCGCGCGCGTCTCCGCGAGCTCGTTGCGGCCTCCTACGCGGATCTCGCGCGGCGCGTGGGCGAGCCAGAGCCACGCGTGGCAGTGCGGTCGTCGGCGATCGGGGAGGACTCCGGCGACGCGTCGTACGCCGGCCAGCACGAGACCGTCCTCGACGTCGGCGGCGTCGATGAGATCGTCGACGCTCTCCTCGAGTGCTGGCGCTCGGTGTCTTCGGAGCGCGCGGCCGCGTACCGCAGGCAACGCGGCATCGCGGGGACGCCGCGCATCGCGGTGCTCGTCCAGCTCATGGTCCCCGCCGACGCCTCGGCCATCGCGTTCAGCGCCGACCCCGTGAGCGGCGCGCGGGACGTTGTCGTGGTCAACGCGGCGAGAGGCCTGGGAGACGCGATGGCATCGGGGACGATCACCCCCGACAGCTACACGATCCGCAAGGCGGATCTCGTGATCTCATCGCGAATCTGCGCCGACGGCGCCGCCATCCCCGATCGCGACATCGCCGCGATCGCGCGCCTTGCGATCCAGCTGGAGACCGTCATGGGCGGGCCGGTCGATATCGAATGCGCGCTACGCGACGGTGAGCTTTTCCTTTTGCAGTGCCGGCCGATCACGACCCTCGCGCAGGAATTCCCGGTCACGTGGGACGATCCCGAGGACGCGAACCTCACGTGGGAGCGCGAGGACGCGCATTTCGATCGCGTCCTAGGGCCGCTTGCGATCGACTTCATCCGAAATGGACCGGACTACGGGATACGCAAACGTTTCGTCGAGATCGGGTTCCCGATGCTCGTCCGGCACATCGCCTTCAACGGTCGGTTTTACGCGAGCTCAAAGCCGCTCGTTCCCGCCGACGAGCTACCGGCGAAGCTGACGGAGATGCTCGCTCTTCGTCGTCGAGTCGGCCGAACTCTCCGCGCGCGCTGGGACGACGAGTTCGTACCCGAGCTAGAGCGGCACTACGAGTGGATGCGGCGGCTCGACTTCGGCGCGATGGCGGCAGCCGCGGCGGCCGACGCGTGGCTCGAGCTGTGGCGTCGTCAGAACCGAATCTGGACGATCCATTTCATCGTCACTGGATCCTCGTATCCGGTGATGGAAGAGCTGGCTCAGGCGTTCGAGCAGCTCGTCGGCGGCAATGGTGGCGAGGCGCTCGTGATAACTCAGGGACTCGCGCCGACCCTGCAACGGCTCGAGCGCGACCTCCATGCCCTTGCCGGTGCGGCGCGCGCGGCGCCGGCCGTGCACGCTGCGATCACCGCCGGCGAGCGGTCCGCGGACGTGCTGGCGGGATTCTCCGGCGGCGACCGGTTTCGAGAAGCCCTGAGCGATTTCCTCGACCGTCACGGTGACGTTGGCCAGGAGTCCTTCGATCTCGCGTGCCCGCCGTGGCGAGACGACCCGGCGAAGCTCATCACCATCATCGCGCAGCGCCTGCGCGGCGAGCGTGAGGATCCCGAGACGCGATTCGCACGGGTGCGCACACTCGGTGAAGAGACCCTTGCGCGGGCGCGCGCCGCGCTCGCGGGCCGACCCGACGACCTGGCACGGTTCGAAGAGGTCGTCGCGACCGCGCTTCGCGCCGGCCCCCTGACCGAAGAACACAACTACTGGATCGATCGCGTGGCGCAGGCGCACGCGCGACGGCTCGCGCTCGCCGTGGGCGAGCGCCTCGTTCGCGAGAGGGTCCTCGAGGCCGCTGATGAAGTCTTCCTTCTTTATGTCGCTGAGATCGCGGACGCGCTCCGCGCGCCGCGGCCGCTCGGTCACCTTGTCGCGCGGCGCCGGCGCGAGCTTGCGACGTGGGAGCGAGCGAACGCTCCCAAAACGGTGGGGACGCCACCGGCCGCGCCGCCCACAATCACGCCCGGAGTCGCACTCGAGCGAGTCGACTTCGAATATGCGGTGACGCAGGACGGCACGGACGTCCTGAGGGGCGTGACCGCCTCGCCGGGCGTGGCGCGCGGTCCCGCGCGGCTCATCGCGGATGAGGGCGACTTCTCGAAGATGCGCGAAGGCGATGTCCTCGTGTGCCGGCAGTCCACCGTCTCGTGGGTCCCGCTGTACACGATGGCCGCCGCCGTGATCACCGAGCTCGGCGGATCGCTGTGCCACGCCGCCGTGGTCGCCCGCGAATTCGGCATTCCCTGCATCGTGGCGGTGGGCGGCGCGCTCTCGACGCTCACCGACGGCGAGCCCCTCGAGGTGAACGCATCGGCGGGAACGGTGCGGCGTTTATTTCCCGTCGACTGGAAGGACCCCGAGGACGCGAAAGTCCTCTGGCGCCGCGATGACGCGCACGTCACGCACGTCATTACGCCGCTCGCGATCGAATACACGCGGCACGGTGCGAACTACGGGATGAGACGCCGCGACGAGGAGCTGGGGTCGCCTCTTCTCATGCGCCTGGAGAGCTTCAACGGCCGGAACTACTCGGGTAGCAGGGCGCTGCGACCCCTGGACGAGATGGCAGCGCATCAGACGCTTGCGTTGGCGAAGCGGCGGAGTCTCGCCCGCCGTTCGCGGCACGATTGGGATGAGCGCTATCTGCCCGAGCTGAACGAGCACTACGCGTGGATGCGCGCGCTGACTCTCGACGCGGTGAACGCCACGGACGCAGCATCTGCGTGGGACGACCTCTGGCGGCGGCATCGTCGCGCCTGGCGGATCCACATGCTCGTCACGGCGGGCGCATACGCGGTCATGGACGAGCTCGGCGAGACGTACACCACCCTCGTCGGCGGATCGCAGGCGGATGCCTTCGCGCTCACACAGGGTCTCGCGTTGACGCTGCAGCAGCTCGAGAAGGACCTCTACGAACTCACCGAGGCCGCGCGCAGGTCGCCTGCGGTCGCCGATGCGATCGGCCGGGACTTCTCCATCGACGAGCTGCGCGCGCGTGACCCGTCGTTCACGCGGACGGTGGACGCATTCCTCAGCGTGCACGGCGAGGCCGGCGCGTCGGGCGATCACTTCGGCTCCGTCGCCTGGACTGACGACCCGACCCTGCTCGCCCGCGCGATCGCGCAGCGCCTTCTCGCCCCCGCGGAGGATCCGGAGGTCCGGCGCGCCGGGCTTCGGCGGCGGGCCGACGAGATCGCGGCGCATGCAAGGAAAGCGCTGGCGGACCGGCCGCGGGATCTCGCGCGGTTCGAGGAAATCCTGGTGGTCGCATGCGCGACCGGACCGCTGACCGAGGAGCACAACTACTGGCTCGACCGACGCAACCACGCCAACGTGGGCCGGGCCGCGCGAGCCTTCGGCGACCGACTCGTTCGGGACGGTGTCCTTCGCGATCGCGAGCAGATCTTCCTTCTCTACGTGGATGAGGTCCGCGCGGGACCCGCGAAGTCCACTCCGATATGGCACCTGCTCTACCGCGAGGCGCAGGACGATCCGTCGCGCGCGCTCCGCGGCGCTCCTGCCTCGGCCGGTGTCGCCCGCGGTCCGGCGCGCCTGGTCCGGAACCTCGAGGACTTCGCGAAGTTCCAGCGCGGCGACGTCCTCGTCTGTCAGTCGTCGAACGTGTCGTGGATCCCGCTGTTCACGAGCGCGGCCGCGGTCGTCACGGACGTCGGCGGTCCCCTCTCGCACGCTGCGGTCGTCGCCCGCGAGTTCGGGATCCCTGCCGTGGTGGGGACCTCCGTCGCCCTCTCGACCCTCGTCGACGGCGAGCTGCTCGAGGTCGACGGCTCCGCAGGTATCGTGCGGCGCCTGGAGGCTTAGCCGGCGACCTCCTCCACGATCGGCTCCTCGCGCTCGAGCCCCCGACCCGGTAGCCCGAGACTCGGGATCGCGGCCGCGAACGCCGCCGCCGTGAACAGCCAGAACAAAGCGCGGAGCGACTCGGTCGAGACGACCCCACCGAGCGCGATGGCGATGGCGATCGATCCGAGCATCCCTCCGAAATAGCGACTCGTCGAGAACACCCCAGACGCGAGCGCCGCGTATCGCTCGGGGACGACCTCGACCGCCGCGAGCCGCATCGACGGGAAGGTGAGCGCGAGCCCGACGCCGGCGAACGCGAGCGTTGCGGCAAGAAGCTCGAGCGGAAGCTGGCCCGCGGAGATCGCGAGTGGTGTGAGCCCGGCGCCGAGCAGCAACGCGCCGGCGACGGTCGGGAGACGCGGGCCGTAGCGATCGGCGGCACGCCCGCCGAGCGGTGCGAGGATGATCGACCCGCCCGAGAATGCTGCGAGCGCGATCCCGCTGCGCACGCTCGCGCCGGCAAGGGCGACGGGAAGAGCGAGCAGCGTTCCGTACATCGCGAGGTTCTGGAAAGCGACGGTGGCGCACGCCGCGGCGAATGCCGGGATACGAAAGAGCGACGGCGGGAGCGCCGGATCCGGATGACGCGACTCGTAGCGCAGGAGCGCGATCGCCGCAGGTAGCACAGCGACGCCGATCGCGACCGTCACCGGATCGACGGCACGGCCGAGCGAGACCAGGACCCACGCAGCGGCGAGCAACACCAAGCCCAGACCCACCGCACCGACGAGATCGAACCGCGCGGTCTCACGCGCGGTGCGCGGTGGAAGAACGCGCCAGGAGAGCGCGAACGCGGCCGCGCACAGGGGCACGTTTACGAGGAAGATCCAGCGCCAGTCGATCGCCGCGAGCAATCCCCCGACGAGCGGACCGACTGTGGCACCCACCGCGGTCGCCGCGCTCACGATCCCGAACTCGGCTCCACGCCGGCCGCTCGGGATCGCCTCGCGCAGGAGACCGAGGCCATTCGGGACCAGA
>VBEU01000064.1 GCA_005883775.1 Chloroflexota bacterium
TTTTGCTTCGCTTCTTCGACGAGCTGCGGCGCGTCGTGCTCCGGCACAAACCCTTTGGTAACGATGTCCGGTCCCGCGACGACCGCGCCGGTGCGCTGTTCGATCGTCACGACGACCAGAAAAATGCCGTCGCTGCCGATCGACCACCGGTCGCGCATCACCGACTGGCTGATGTCGCCGACGCCGAGACCGTCGACGTAGACGACGCCGGATTGGACCTTCTCTCCCACCTTCGCGCCGTTCGCGCCGATCTCGAGGACATCGCCATTGGTCAGCACGAATGCGTTCTTCGGCTCGACGCCGAGATCCATCGCCAAACGCGCGTGACGCACGAGCATGCGGTACTCGCCGTGGATCGGGAGGAAGTACTTCGGGCGAAGGATGTTGAGGAGCAGCTTCAGCTCCTCCTGGCTCGCGTGTCCCGAGACGTGCGGTCGGCTCTGCGGGTCGTAGATGACCTCGGCGCCGAGCTTGAACAGGTTGTCGACGGTCCGCGAGACGAGCTCCTCGTTCCCCGGGATGGGCGTCGCCGACATGACAACGGTGTCGCCTTCTTTCACCGCGACATGGCGATGGTCGCCGAGCGCCATCCGCGAGAGCGCGCTTGTCGGTTCGCCCTGGCTGCCCGTCGTGATGATGCAGAGCTCGTGGTCGGGGGGTTTCCCGGTCTCGTGCGGGCTGACGCTCGCGCCTTCGGGATACTCGAGGTAACCAAGCTCGCGGGCCGTCTTCGTGTAGTTCTCCATCGAGCGGCCGACGATCGCCGTCTTTCTCCCCCAAGCCGCCGCTATCTCGACGATCTGCCGGATCCGAGAGATGTTCGAGGCGAAGGTCGTCGTGATCACGCGACCCGGCGCCCGCGACATGATCGTGTCGAACATCTCGGCCACGTGTCGCTCGGACTGGGTGTACCCGGGAACCTCGGCGCGCGTCGAGTCCGACATGAGGAGAAGCACGCCTTTCGCCGCGATCGCCGCGAGTCGCGCGAAATCGGTCTGGCGGCCGTCGACCGGGGTGTGGTCGAATTTCCAGTCGCCCGAGTGCACGACCGTGCCGTATGGGGTCTCGATGGTCACCCCGATCGCGTCAGGGATGCTGTGGCAGACGTAGTACGAGTCGCAGCGGAACGTGCCGATGCTGAACGGCGTACCGGGCGCGATCTCGCGGAAGGTCGCGCGCTCGGCGAGCTTGTGCTCGCGAAGCTTGGTGCGGATCAACCCGATCGTGAGCTTCGTGCCGTAGATCGGAACCTCGAGCATGTCGCGCAGTGCGTAGGGCAGGGCGCCGATGTGATCCTCGTGCGCATGCGTGATGAGGAACCCGCGGATCTTGTTCTTCCGCTGCCGCAGGTATGTCATGTCCGGGATGACGAGGTCGATGCCCAGCATCCCTTCGTCAGGGAACATGAGACCGGCATCGACGACGACGATGTCATCGCCGATCTCGATCGCGAGCATGTTCTTGCCAATTTCACCGACGCCGCCTAGCGGGATCACCCGCAGCGGCGCGTTCGACCTAGCCAAAGAGCGTTATCTGCTCCACCGGTTTTTCCTCCGGCTCCTTGGTGGGCGGAGTGGTCGCGAGGAAGAGGGCGAGGGCAGCGAAGTCCGCGTGCAGCGCGTCGCGAAGAGCGGGTTGGTGGAGCGCCGCAGCCGGGTGATACACGGGGAAGATCAAGAGTCCGTCGGCGGTCTTCCGAGGCTTGCCGTGGATGCGCGAGATCGATTCGCCGGGAAAGAACTTCCCCATCGCGTGGCGACCGAGGGTGACGATCACGCGCGGTTGCAGGACCTCGAGGTGGCGCAGAAGCCAAACGTGGCACGCTGATATCTCTTCCGGTAGCGGATCGCGGTTTTCCGGCGGGCGGTGGCGGACCACGTTGGTGATGAACACTTTGCGGCGGTCGAGCCCGATCCCGGCGAGGAGCTCGTCCAGGAACTGGCCGGCCGCACCCACGAAGGGCTTTCCTTGAAGATCCTCGTGATAGCCCGGGGCCTCGCCGAGGAAGAAGATGCCGGAATCGGCGGTCCCATCACCGGGGACAGCTTGCCGCGCGCTCCGATGGAGTGGGCACGCGGTGCAGGCGCGGATCTCGTCGGCGACGAGCCGGAGGTCGATGTTGTGAGCGTCCTGCATCCGGGGTGATTATGCGGCGGGCGAAGGCTTGAGCGGAGCCTTTCGCGCGAGATAGACCACGTCGGTGTACGGCCGGCGCGGCATCTCCTCGACTTCAACGACAAATCCGGCCCGCTCGAACATCGCGAGCGCCTCATCGCGCGACGGGAAATAGAAGCGCTCGTGGCCGCCCCGCGTGAAGCCGAGCCCGACCGTGATCAGCTCTTGCGCGTAGGTGATCGCGTAACGCGGATCAGTGCGCCGCTCCTGCGCTTTCACGATCAGCGGCCTCCCTTCGCCGAGGGCCGCCGCCGCGTTCTTGAGCACCCGTTCCTGATCCTCGAACGGCAGCAGGTACAGGACGTCGACGATCGTCACCGCGTCGCAGTGCGGCGGCTGCTCCTTGATGATGTCGCCGACCTCGAACCGCAGCCACTGGGTGTCCCGAACCGCACCGCGCGCCACCTCGATCTTGCGGTCGTCCAGGTCGATCCCGAGGACGCGACGGGATTCGGCTCCCTCGCGCAGCAAACACGCGAAGAGCCCGTGGCCACACCCGAGGTCGACGATGAATCCCTTCCGCGGAACGAACCGCTCCACGAAGGCCAGGTCGGACAGGAAGGCGCGTCCGTGCACGAACAGGCGCGCACCGAACGGCGCCGCGCGATAGCGGTGGACCGCTCGGTTGAGCGCGGCGCTCGTGCTCGCGCCGGGCATCAAGGCACTCGCCAGCGCACGGCCTCGGTGCCGAGCGCCGTCTTGAGGAGCGGATCGGTGAGGATCGCGAGATCCGTCAGCCGCTCGTCCACGAGGGTGTCGGCCGCGAGAAGTCGAGGCGGGGACGCTCGGAGGTGATGTCGACGTACCAGCGATTCCCCGGGATCCCTCGGAACGCGAGCCCCGAGACGAACGTCGCCGCGCGGAGCGCCGTCTGCTTGGGACCGGACCACGCGCGCGGGCCGCGGGCACGACGGATCCAACGGACTCCCTCGTCGCGGGCGACGCGGCCCACGACTCGGGCGACAGGAGGCATCAGATGGATGTGACGGTGCGAGTCCCAGGCCAGCGGCAGGATTCCCCAGGAGCGAGCCAGGGCAGCTTGCGCCCGGACCTCGGCCGCGAGCTCGCCCGCCCGCACGCGTCCGCTGAAAAGCCGTCTGGTGAGCTCCGCGAGGCCCAGGAAGCGACCCTCACCGTCCACCAGGCTTCGGACCGCCGCCGGATCGCTCACCGGCCAGCCGCCCACGAGATCGATGTGCAGGCCCACCTCGAGATCGGGCTCCATCCGGGCTTGGGCCGCGGCTTCGGCGGACGAGTCCGTGGTCACGATGAGCGAGGTTGACCGGACGATGCCGCGACGATGCGACTCGAGGATGCCTTTCGTAACGCCCGGCGATAGGCCCAGGTCGTCCGCCGTGACGACGAGGGTCATGTGCCGTAGAGCCCGCGCATGTCGTTCAGCCGGATGACAAACAGGTCGCGGAGCATCTTGGGCGTGTCCGCGAGAAAGTCTATGCGGGTCTCGCCGTGCTGCCGCAGCGCGAACGGGATTTCGCGCACCGTGTAGCCGGCGCGCCGAGCGAGGAACAGCACCTCGGCGTCGAACGCGAAGCCGTTCAGGCGCTGCTTCGCGAAGAGGTCCTTTGCGGCCTCGGCCGTGTACATCTTGCCGCCGCACTGCGTGTCGCGGATGTTCGTCGGAACGAGAAGGTGCACGACCGCGCGGAAGACGTCTCCCATCACACGTCGCCACCACGGGCGATCGACGATCGATCCCGGGACGTACCGCGACGCGATGGCGATGTCGGCGCCGGTATCGAGCGCCCCGATGAAGAGGTCGATGATCTCGACCGGGATGGTGAGGTCGGCGTCCAGAAACACGATCGGATCGCCCGTGGCGGCCTGCATCCCCGCGCGGACGGCCGCGCCTTTTCCGCGGTGCGGCAGCCGCAGCACCTTGAATGCGAGACCGAGGTGCGTGTGCGCGACCTTTGCGCGGTGAAAGATGGCGGCGGTCGCGTCCGTCGACCCGTCGTCCGCGAGGATGATCTCGCCGGAGATCTCGCGGTCGCGAAAGAACTCGGCGCATCGCCCGAGGCTTTCCTCGATGCGACGCGCCTCGTTATAGGCCGGTAGAACTAGGGTCAACACGAACGAGCGACGAGCGATTCACTCGCGAGGAGCGAGATCCGCCAGCCCTGAGCGTGTCTCGCGGCAAAGCCGCGAGATTGATCGAGGATCTGTTGCTATCGGCGCGGCGGACCGCCGCGTCGGAACCCACCCCTGTCGCCGCCCGGTCGCGGACCGCCGCGCTCGTCGCGCTCGCGGTACCGCTCGCGCTCGGCGCGCTGACGTGTCTCGTAGTCGTTGCCGTTCTCGTTCACTGCCCGGATCGAGAGATTGACCCGGCCCATGCGGTCGACCTCGGCCACCTTGACCTTGACCTTGTCGCCGACCTTGACCGCGTCCTCGACGCTGTTCACGCGCTCGGATGAGAGCTCGCTGACGCGGACGAGACCTTCCTTCCCCGGAAGGTACTCGACAAAGGCCCCGATGCTCATGATCCGCGTGACCTTGCCGTCGTAGACCTCGCCGACCTCGGGCTCCTTGGTGAGACCCTCGATCATCGCCCGTGCGCGGTCGCGCCCCTCGGCCTTGGCGCCGGTGATGCGGACCGTGCCGTCGTCCTCGAGCTCGATGGTGGTGCCGGTCTCCGCCTGGATCGCGCGGACCATCTTGCCGCCTGGGCCGATGACCTCGCGCACCTTGTCCGGCTGGATCTTGATCGTTTCGATCCGCGGCGCGTAGCGGGACAGCTCTGAGCGCGGCTGGTCGATGACGTTGCGCATCGCCTCGAGGATGAGGAGACGCGCCTCGCGCGCCTGCTGGAATGCCGCTCGCATGATGTCGAGCGAGATCCCCTTGATCTTGATGTCCATTTGGAGGGCGGTGACGCCCTTGGCCGAACCGGTGACTTTAAAGTCCATGTCGCCGTAGTGGTCCTCGAGGCCCTGGATGTCGGTGAGGACGGTCCACTTGTCACCGGAGGTGACGAGTCCCATCGCGATGCCACCGATCATCTCCTTGATCGGGACACCGGCGTCCATGAGCGCGAGGGTCGATCCGCAGGTCGAGGCCATCGACGACGAGCCGTTCGACTCGAGCGTCTCGCTAACTACTCGAATGGTGTATGGAAACTGCTCCTTCGTCGGGAGCACCGGAAGGAGCGCACGCTCCGCGAGCGCACCGTGGCCGATCTCGCGTCGACCGGCGCCCCGCATCATGCGGACCTCGCCGACCGAGTACGGCGGGAAGTTGTAGTGATGCATGTAGCGCTTGGTGTCGACGGGCGAGAGCGTGTCGATGATCTGCTCGTCGCCGCCCGGGCCGAGCGTCGCGACCGAGAGGACTTGCGTCTGCCCCCGCGTGAAGACGGCGGAACCGTGCGTGCGCGGCAGGACCCCGACCTCGATCGCGAGCTGGCGGATGTCCTTGGTGCCGCGGCCATCCGGCCGGAGGTTCTCTTCGGTGACGGCCTTGCGGAACTCGTCCTCGAGGAGCTGCTCATAGACCTCACTGACTTCTTCGAGCGTCAGAGGCGCGTTGTCACCCGTCGCGAACTGGGCCACGGCCTCGAGCTTCAGCTCGTCCAGGCCGGCCTCGCGCTGTGCCTTGTCCGGGTTGCGAAGCTTCGCGCGGAGGCGCTGGGTGAGGAAGGTGGTGACCGCGCCCAGACGCGCCGCGTCCGGGACGACGGTGATGTACTCCATCTTCGGCTTGCCCGAGGCACGCTGAAGGTCCATCTGCGCATCGCAGATCTTCTTGATGCCTTCCTGCGCGAGCGCGAGGGCCTGGATGAGGAAATCCTCCGTGACCTCGTGGGCCCCGGCCTCCATCATCATGATCGAGTCGCGCGTGCCGGCGACGATCAGGTCGAGCGTGCTCTCTTCCATCTGCTGGATCGTGGGGTTGAGGGTGAGCTCGCCGTCCACCGTGCCGACGCGAACGCAGCCGATCGGTCCCTCGAACGGAGCATTCGAAATGGTGAGCGCGGCGGACGCCGCGTTCACGGCGAGGACGTCGTAGTCATTCTCCTGATCGGCCGACCAGGCCGAGATGACGATCTGGACGTCGTTACGGAAGCCCTTCGGAAAGAGCGGCCGGATCGGGCGATCGGTGAGACGCGCCGTGAGGATGCCTTCCTCGGACGGACGCCCTTCACGGCGCGGGAACGATCCCGGGATCTTGCCCGCGGCGTAGAGACGCTCTTCGAAGTCCACCGTGAGCGGGAAGAAGTCGATGCCCGTGCGGATGGTCTTCGCGACGGTCGCCGCGGCAAATACGACCGTGTCGCCGTATTGCACCGTGACGGCACCGCCGGCCTGCTTCGCGTACTTCCCCGTCTCGAAGGTGAACGGCTTTCCGTTGATGGTCGCCTGGGAACGAGTAACTGGCATGTGGTTGTTGATCTCGGGTGCCTATGAAAAAACCCAGGGATTTCCCTGGGTTTCCGCTTACGCGGGCGGTCTCACCGTCGCAGACCGAGTCGCCCGATGACTTCCTGGTAGCGCTCCGGGCTTCTGCGGTGCAGGTAGGCGAGCAGCCGTCGGCGTTGTCCGACCATGCTGAGCAGCCCGCGGCGACTCGCGTTGTCGTGGCGGGCGGTGCGCAGATGTTCGGTGAGGTGCTTGATCCGCTCGGTCAGGAGCGCGATCTGGACCTCCGGCGAGCCGGTGTCCTTGTCGTCACGGCGGTACGCCGTGATCACCTCATTCTTGTTTGGGAGCGTCGCTGACGGCACCCGTTGTCCTTTCTTGATCCTTTGGATCTCTTATTCGCTTATGAGTCTACCGGATGCGGAACGATCAGCCGAGCGCTCGCAGCCGCGGAAGGAGCGCGGCGGCCTCTTCGGCGCGCTTGCGCGGGTCGCCCGCCGGCACGTTTCCGCCGCCGATCATCACGAGAATTTCGGTAAATCCGGCCGCGATGGTCGCCTTGGCCTTCTGAATCGTCTCCTCCGGTGAGGTCAGGCGCATCGAGATCGAGCGACGGACCGCGCTCGGGTCGCGGCCCGCCTTCGTGCAGGCGGCATCGAGCGCCTTGCTCAGCGCGACACCTTCCTCGAACGTGGCGGCATTGGAGTGCCACACGTCGGCGTGGCGCGCGGTAAGACGCAGCATCCGCTCCCCCTTCGAGCCGATCCAGATCGGAGGGTGCGGTCGCTGGACCGGCTTGGGCTCGGCGATCGCATCGTTCAGCTCGTAGAAGCGGCCTTTGTAGGTCGCTCGCGGCTCCGACCAGAGGAGCTTCATCGCGCGGAGCGACTCGTCGAGCATCGTGACGCGATCGCCCGCGCTCGGAAAAGGAAGTCCGAACTGCGTGAACTCGGGCTCGTTCCAGCCCGTCCCGATCCCGAACTCGAGGCGCCCGTTCGAGAGGTGATCGACGGTGACCGCGATCTTCGCCATGAGTCCCGGGTGCCGGTACAGATTGCCGGTGACGTTCAAACCCATCCGCGCGCGTTTGGTGATCGCGGCCATCGCGCCGAGCACCGTCCACCCATCGAAGATCAGCGCGGTCGGGTCCGGTCCCAGCGCGATGAGGTGATCGAACGGCCAGATGTGGTCGAAGCCCGCCGTGTCCGCCGTTCGCCACACATCGATCTGCACGTCGATGGGATGCACCTGCTGGGAAAACTTCAAGCCGTAGCGAAGCGGATTTGGGATGGAAGACATCGTGCGGCGAATCTAGCAATCCCGGGCGGCGCGTGCCGATGGCCTGACGCTAGGGCAGACCGCAACCCTTCGCAGTCGCTCCGATGGGCGGCGACTTCACGGAAAGGCTTTGCACCAAAGCCTGCAGCTCGGCCAGCGAACCCGCGGGCGCGGAAGCAAGATGGCTGTCCGTCCAGAAGATCGGATAGAAGTAGCCACCTGCCGGAAAGTCGGTTGGGAATACCAGCAGAACGATCGTTTCCTGCTGAACGTCCATCGCCGGGATCGGGCCAGGCAGCCGTTCGCGATACCCGAGTGCGGGGTAGGTCCGCGCCGCATCTTCAAAGGTCGTCTCGATGAAGTCCGTGAACGGCTCCGATGCCGTCGCCACTTGGAACTTCTGGAAGTACGCGTGGGCCTGACTCGATGGAGTCCGCTCGGCGGACGGAAGGGTTTCCCGCGCGAACAGGGATGCCAAGACCTGGTGGCCACCGGACGAGCCGTGGAGCGTGATCCGCGAGAGGGGCTCGCCGTCGCTCTCCTCTTTCACGCTCCACCCACTCGGCGGAACGAAACGAACTCCGATGTACTCGCAGCTCGTGCCGGCGGACTGCGTGGACGGCGCCACTGAGCCGAGCGGTTTACACGCCAGCGTTCCGAGCATCAACACGAGAGCGCACCGGCAGAGAGCCTTCACCGCACGATTGTCACGACGCGCCGCGGGGCAAGCGTCTCGTTCCCGTAGCGGAGCGATCCGCGCTCCCTAATCGACCCTCTGCAGCTTCTGCACGGTGTGGCAATCCGGCGGGACGAGACCGGCTTTTCCGGCGATGGTCCAAACGACCTCGGCGACATAGAGGTCGCCATTCGCGTCGAGCACGCTCACGCGGCTCGGATCGCGCTCGATCGGTCCGTGCCGGAACGAGCGTTGACCCGCGCGCCAACCGAGCTCGGAGACGTACATCCGGCCCCGCGCGAGAACGATCTGCGTCGGCCGCTGGACGTCGGTGATCTCCCTGATGAAGCGACCCTCGGCCGTGAACACCTGGATCCGATCGCTTTCGCGATCGCAGACGAATACGGTTCCTGTCGCATCGACCGCGATCCCATGCGGCAGCATGAACTGCCCGGGTCCGGTGCCCGGCTCGCCCCAGGAGGCAATGAGCTGTCCGCTCGGCGAGAACCGGTGCACGCGCGCGTTTCCGTATCCGTCCGAGATGTAGAGGTCGCCGTTCGGCGCGACCGTGAGGTTCGTCGGCCGGTTGAACGGTGGCGCGCCGCGGGTGATCGTCGTGAGATTTGAGCCGTCGTACCCGCTGTCCGACGGCTTGCCGGCGTTGTCGCCGAGAGTGAGCAGGAGCTTTCCATCAGGCGTGAATTTGCGGACGGAGTGTCCGGCGTCATCGGTGCACCACACCGAGTCATCGGGAGCGATCGTGATGCCGTGCGTGCGCATCGAGAACATCCCCTCGCCCCAGGAGCCGACGAAGCCTCCGTCGCGCTCGTAGATGAGAACCGGATGCTCCGCGCGACAGAAGAGGTAGACGCGCCCCTTTGAGTTGACCGCGACCGCCGCAACGTCAGGATGCGTGTAGCCGGCCGGGAGCCGCTCCCAGGTCGCGATCGGGACGTATCGCAGTGTTGTCACGCCGCTGAAATCCGTCCGAGTGTGGAGCGAGCGCTCGGATCCGCGACACATCGTTTCACGAGTCCCACCATTTCTTCGCTACGGTCGATCGGCCAGAGAGGAAGGCCGACGTCCCAGCCGCCGATGAGCCCGCGGAAGCGTCGATTGAACGCCGGCGTCAATCGCGATAGACCTCCCGCCCGTGGCGGTTCCTTCGTCCGCAATCCAAGGTTGATCTGCCAGGAGACTGTGTAGTACCCAAGCGCCTCGATGCTTTCCCAGGGGACGAAGGTCCATCCGGCAATTGACTTTATGAGAATCCCGTCACGCAGGAGCGCTATGTACGTCTGGCCCCGAAACGATGCGATGATCCCGAGGACGCCGACAGCAGCCAGGAGTACCAGTAGAAGCGACAGGACTAGATCAAAAGTGTCGTGCGTTGATGCCAGACCATAGACCCCAAGTGCTCCTATCAGCAGGATCGCGATGGGTCCGAGCACAGATTGTCCCCTTGACGACCTGAACACCGCCGCCGGACGCTCGGCCCCTTCCCACTCGACCATCACAATCCGTGAAGTATCCGGCGGCTTTCATCCACGTCGCGGGCGATTTGCGCAGAGAGCTCCGCGGGGCTCGCGAACGCGATCTCGTCGCGCAATCTTTTGACGAAAGCCACCTCGACCTCTTCGCCGTAGAGCTCGCCGGAGAAGTCGAGAAGGTACGCCTCGAGTACGCGCTCGCCGCCACCGAACGTCGGTCGGACGCCGAGCGACGCGGCCGCTTTGAAGCGTCCCTCCCCCATCTCGGCCCACATCGCGTAGATCCCGTCGCGCGGGAGGAGACGCTCCTGCGGCAGCGCGAGGTTGATGGTGGGAAACCCGAGCGCGCGGCCGCGCTTGTCGCCATGCACGACCCAGCCGCGGATGCTGTACGGCCGGCCCAAAAGGCGCGCCGCCGCCTCGACATCGCCCGCCAGAAGAAGATTGCGGATGCGTGTGGAGCTGACGATCGCCCCGTCGAACTGGATCGGTGACAGCACGTCGACGACGAAGCCATCGCGTTTTCCTCGCTCGCGCAGCTTTTCGACGTCGCCCTCGGCACGGCGGCCGAAGTGAAAGTCGGGACCGACGACGATGCGCCGGACGTCGCACGCCCCTTTCACTCGATCTACGAACTCGTCGGCAGAGAGCCTCGCGAATGCGTCGTCGAACCGGAAGACCACGACCGCATCGGCGCCCGCTTCGCGCAGCAGTCTCACGCGGTCATGTATGTCGGAGAGCGCGGACGCGGGGGCGCCCGGCGCGAGTACCTGGATTGGCAGCGGGTCGAACGTCGCCGCGACCGCGGCGGCCTGCTCGTTCCGCGCGCCGCGCCCGAGATGAGCGATGAGCGCGCGGTGCCCGAGATGCACGCCGTCGAAGACCCCGATCGCCAGGTGGACGGGTCCCTTGGGCCAGCCGGTGAAGTCCGTGAACGCTTCGATAGGCCGAGATTAGTCGGCCGCACCCACTCCGGCAGTCGACGGTTCGCCGACGGCGTCGAGCGCGACTGGCACCGGCGCGGGGGCCGGCTCAGGCAAAAGCACGGGCGGCGATTCGCGAACCGGGCGAGGCGTCGTGACGATCGCCGGCGCCGGCCGCCGAACCCTGCGCGGCGCCCGCCGCGCAGCGCGCGTTGCCAGGAACGGCACCGGTGTGAACACCGCGGCGATGAAACCGAGGTAATTTCCCTGGAAATACCGCCCGAAGAATAGGAACGCGAGGAGCGTGAGCGCATAGCCCGCGAGCAGCGTCGCGATCGTGGGCCGCTGCCAGAGCCGAATGAGCCACCAGGCGGCGATGGGCGCCGCGATCGCGATCTCGATTGCCGCGAACGGAAAGTCCGCCTGCCGATACGGGATCAGCCCAAGCCCGAGGAGGATCGCCGAGAATCCCATTCCCGAGATCGGGTACGTCCACGCGGCACCGCCCGCGTTGTAGCTGACGACGTCATCCCAGAACGCGCCGAAGTTGTTCACGAGGAATGGGACGAAGGTCGCGAGCAGGAACAGGGCAGCGGGCCACGTCGGGAGGAGCGCGGCGACGACATCCCGCACGGTGCGCGGCCGCTTCGTCGCGACCAGGTACACGGCGACGAACGGCAGAAAGATGAGCGCATGTAGCTTGGCGGCTCCGGCCGCCGCGAAGGCGAGCGACGACGTGGTGCGGCGCTCGCGCATGAGCAGCGCGAGCCCCGCGAATAGGAACAGCAGCACGAAGAAATCGTTCCGCCCCTCGACCACAAACGGGAAGAGCTGCGGATTGAGCGCGATCGCCGCGGCCATGGCGAGCCTTGGAGCGGCGCCCCGCACGACGAATGGCACGAGCGCGAGCGTGGCGACGTACGCCGGAAGGTAGAGGTAACGCTGGTCCCAGATGAAGCCGAAGTGATCGAAGAACCACACGAACGGCGCGCTCACCAAGAACATGAACGGGAAGTACGTGAGGTGGTAGAGCGCCGGATTGTTGATCATCGGCCAGAAGAACATCGGCGTGTCCAGGTAATCGGCGACGTATGGGTTCATGCCGGCAAGGAGCTTTCGCGAAGCCTCCTCGACCATCAGGGCGCCGTCGTGGATGTACGTATACGGCTTCCCCGTCTCGCGCAGGATGATCGAGGCGAATGTCGGGATGATCACGAAAGCGGCGATCATCGCGACGAGATGCGCGATCCGAGCGCGCGTCGTGAACGACCCGCGGGAGCGGTGATCCCGGTAGGGATAGGCGAACGCCAGCGCGCCGCAGGTCACAAGGAAGGCGACGTCCGCGCCAGGAGGGAAGAGCTGCCAGAGCGGCACGTCGTGCGTCGCGGCTACGGTGGTGTGGTTGGCGAAGAGAAGGAACCAGTTGCCGACGCCGAAGAGCGCGACCACCTTCGCGTCGAGGGAAAGGTCGCGCCAGGCCGACAGCGCCCACTTGATGAAGCGCTCGAGCGATTTGGCGAGCATCAGGCTGACTCCCCCGCTTCGACGATCGTAGCAGCGGACGCCCCTAAGAATCGGGGAGCGAGCGTCAACAATTCCTCGTTCGCCGGCCGAAGAAGCGTCGCGGCTTCGGGGCCGCGCGCGCGAAGCTGTTCAGGCGCGATCGCGTCACGAGCCTCGAGCGCGCCAACGGCGAGCCGCCGGAGACGGGCGAGGTGCGCGGCGGAGCCAAGGGCGCGTCCCAGATCGCGGGCGATCGCGCGAACGTAGGTCCCTGAGGAGCACACGACGTAGAGGCGCAGTTCCGGCGGATCGATCTCGATCACGTCGAGACGAAGGACCTGCACGGTTCGCGCCGCCAGAGCGACCGTCTCGCCGCGCCGCGCTCGTGCGTATGCCGGGCGGCCGGACACCTTCAACGCGGAGAACTGCGGCGGCACCTGCGCAATGACGCCGCGTAATGTGGCGAGAGCCGGCTCGATCGCGGCCATCACGAGCGCCGGAGCTCCGCTCTCTCGCGTAACGGCTCCCTCTCGGTCATCGGTGGCCGTCTCCGAGCCGAAGCGGACCAGCGCGTCGTAGACCTTGGTCGCCTCGTGGATGCGGTCGGCGAACTTCGTCGCGCTGCCCACGAGCACGGGAAGGAGTCCGGTCGCCTGGGGATCGAGCGTGCCGCCGTGGCCGACGCGCCTCGTGCCGAGCACGCCGCGGACGAGCGCGACGACGTCGTGCGACGTCCAACCCTCAGGTTTGTCGACCGCGAGAACGCCGGACAGCGAGTCGGTCTGAGAGATCAGGCGCTGACAGGCGCGCGGGTCTTCGCGGCATCGAGCGCGGCGCGCGCGGCGTCGAGGACGCGGTCGCGGATATCCGCGAGGTCGCCTGAGATCAACGCACCCGCGGCGCGCACGTGGCCGCCGCCAGCGAACCGCGCCATGAGGGCAGACGCGTCGACGGACGGCTCCCACTGCGACGTACGGCACGACACTTTGACGACGCCGCTTTGTTCATTGAACAGGAGCGCGACGCGCATGCCGCTGGACCGCGCGATCTGCTCGACGAGACCCGAGATGTCCTCGTCGCGGGCTTCGGCGCGCTCGATGTCGCCGGAGCGGATCTCCGTCCAGACCAGCTGACCGCCCTGCTCACGAACGAGCCGCGCGAAGGCGAATCCCCAGAGCTTCAGCGCCTCGAAGCGTTTGTTCCGGAAGATGTTGTAGGTGATCGCCTGCAGGTCGGCGCCTGCCTCGCGCAGCCGCGCCGCCCGCTCCAGCGCGCGCGCATCGGTGCTCGGGAATTGGAACGAGCCGGTGTCCGTCATGATGCCGACGAGTGCGGCCGTCGCCATCTCGGGCGTCCACTTGACGCCGAGCGCGTCGATGACCCGCGAGACGAGCTCGGCGCTCGCCGCGGCGGTGACATCGACAAGGTTCGCGGTGCCGAAGTTGTCGTTGGACGCGTGGTGGTCGATGTTCACCAGTTTGGGGCGCGACGGAAGGGCAAACTTCGCCCGATCGACCGACCCGAAGTCCACCGTGACCACTAGGTCGACGTCTTCCGGAGGCGGTTCCTGAGTGAAGCGCTCGCTGCCATGGAGAAAACGCTGCTGCTCCGGCACAGGGTCGGCGCAGTGCCACGACACCCGCTTGCCGAGCGATTCGAGCCCAAGCCCGAGGGCGAGGGCCGAGCCGATCGTGTCGGGGTCCGGGTCGCGATGCGAAACGAGGGCGATCCGTCGCGCGCCGTGCAGCGCGGCGGTGATCTCGTTCATCGCCCCTCGCGCTCGCGGGCCTCGCGAAGCAGCGCCGATATCCGGACGGCCTGCTCGGCCGAGCGGTCATGAACGAACGTGAGCTCCGGGACGAATCGGAGATCGGTTCGCGAGCCGAGCTCGCGGCGGAGGAACGGTTTCGCATCCTCGAGTGCCTTCATCGTCTTTTCCGATGCTTCTTCATCACCCAGTACGCTCACATGCACCCGCGCGCTGCGCAGGTCGGGGGTGATCTCGACCGCGGTCACCGTCGGAAAAGCGATGCGCGGGTCGCGAAGCTCTTCGCTGATGAGCGTGCCGAGCTCGCGCTGAAGCAGTGAATTCACCCGGTCCGACCGCTTGTACGCCATGGTTAGCGCGGCTTCGGCTGGATGACGTAGCACTCGATGATGTCGCCGACCTTCACGTCGTTCTGGTTCTCGAGGACGATGCCGCACTCGAGTCCGACGGTGACTTCACGAGCGTCGTCCTTCATGCGCCGGAGCGTCCCGATCTTGCCGTCGTAGACCGCGGTCCCCCCACGGAGGAGCCGTACCTGCGCCCCGCGTCGGACCAGACCGTCGACCACGCGCGATCCGGCGATCGTCGTCTTGCCCGACGTGAAGATCTGCAGCACTTCGGCGTGGCCGAGCAGCGACTCGACCATCTCGGGCTCGAGCATTCCCGTCAGCGCCTTCTGCACGTCGTCGAGCAGCTCGTAGATGACCTTGTACTGCCGAACGTCGACCTTGGTCGACTCCGCGACGCGCCGGGCCGGCGCCTCCATCTTGGTGTTGAACCCGATGACGACTGCGTTCGATGCCGCAGCGAGGGTCAGGTCCGACTCGGTGATATCGCCGACGGCGTCGTGAATGATGGAGAGAGCGACCTCCTGAGGACGATCTTGAGCTCCTTCGCTTGACCTTCCTTGACCTGAGCGAACATCTCGTCGAGCGTCGCCGGCCGTTCCGCCGCGGCACCGGCTGCGCGCTCGCGGGCGTTCTGGGCGACCACCGCGCGCGCGGCTTTTTCATCGGAGACCACGCGCATCACGTCGCCGGCCTCTGGAACCTCAGGGAGACCGAGTATTTCGACCGGGCGTGAGGGCTCGGCCCGTCCGACGTTCTTGCCCTTGTCGTCCACCATCGCGCGGACCTTGCCGAACGTCGTGCCGGTGACGACGAGATCGCCCCGCTCGAGCGTGCCCGTCTGGACCAGCACGGTCGCGACCGGGCCGCGCCCCTTGTCGAGGTGCGCTTCGATGACCCGGCCGATCGCCGGACGGTCGGGGTCGGCCTTGAGCTCCGCGACGTCCGCGACGAGCAGCACCGTCTCCACGAGATCGTCGATGCCCTGCTTCGTCTTGGCGGACACGGGAACGAGCGGCGTGTCTCCGCCGTACTCCTCGATCGTGACCCCGTGCTCGGCAAGCTGCGCCTTCACCTGATCGGTGTTCGCGTCGGGCCGGTCGATCTTGTTGAGCGCCACGACGATCGGGACCTGCGCCGCCTTGATGTGCGAGATCGCCTCGATCGTCTGCGGTTGCACGCCGTCGTCCGCCGCGACGACGAGCACGGCCACGTCCGTAACCTGCGCGCCGCGCGCTCGCATCGCGGTGAAGGCCTCGTGCCCAGGCGTGTCCAGGAAGGTCACCTTGCGGCCGTTGTGCTCGATCTGGTAGGCGCCGATGTGCTGGGTGATGCCGCCGGCCTCACGCGCGGTGACGTTCGTCGCGCGGATCGCGTCCAGAAGGCTCGTCTTGCCGTGGTCGACGTGGCCGAGGACGGTGATGACCGGCGGGCGCTCCTTCAGCTTTGCCGGATCGACGTCCTCCCATAGCACCTGCTTCGTGGAGATCGGCTCCGGCGTCGCTTCCTCTTCCGCCGGCGCGACCACTTCCTCTTCGGCGCGCGTCTCAAAGCCGAGCTCGTTCGCGACAAGGCTCGCGGTCTCGAAGTCGACTGATTGGTTGATCGACACCATCGTCCCCATGTTCACGAGGCCGCGGATCACATCGACCACGCTGACGTCGAGCGCGCGGGCGAGATCGCCGACCACGATGGTCTTCGGAAGTGTGACGACGGTCGACACCTCCGCAACGGCGACCGGCGCCGCCGGCTCCGGCATCGGCTGGGGCATCGGGGCGCGCTGGGGCCGGCGCCCTCGGGGGCGCGGCCCGCGCTGCGGTGGCATTCGCCTGGGTCTTGCTTTAGGCACTCGGTCTCCGTTCCTTGGCCGCCGCCGCGAGCTCGACTCGCAGCCGGTCGGCGGTCATTCCGTCGATATCAATTTCTAGCGCTCTGGCCAATGCACCCTCCGCGAGCCCGCGCTCGAGGCATCCCGGATCGGGATCGAGATACGCACCACGTCCGGAGGCCTTGCCGCGGAGGTCCACGGAAAGCTCTCCCGCAGGTGAGCGTACGACGCGCACGAGCTCGCGTTTGGGGCGAGCCGTCCGGCACGCGACGCACGTCCGCTGCGGGAGGCTCCGCACCGGCCCGGGCGTCGCCTTAACGGCGCTCGGCTCGCTTCTTCTTGCCTCCGAGGAGTGCGCGGTCCTCTTCATCCAGGTCCTCCTCATCCGCCTGCGCGGATTCGGCTTCGACCTCTGCCACGAGATCGTGACGGATCTCCGATTCCTCCTCCGCGGGCACGGGCTCGGCGACGGCGACCGGCTCCGGCTCGGGCTCCGGCTCGACCTCCGCCCGGACCTCCGACTCGCTCCGGATGTCGATGCGCCAGCCTGTCAGCTTCGCGGCGAGGCGTGCGTTCTGGCCTTCCTTACCGATCGCCAGCGAAAGCTGCCGGTCGGGGACGATCACGTACGCGGTCTTCTCCTCGGGCACGATGTCGACGCGGACGACGTGCGCCGGCTCGAGGGCGTTCGCCACGTAGCGCTCGGGGAGCTCGGCCCACTCGATGATGTCGATCTTCTCGCCGCCCAGCTCGTTCACGATCGCCTGCACGCGTAGACCCCGTTGTCCGATGCATGCGCCGCGGGCGTCCAGGCCGGGCTGGCGGGCGCGCACCGCGATCTTCGTCCGCGATCCGGGCTCGCGCGCGATGCCCACGATCTCCACCTGGCCGTGGAAGATCTCGGGCACCTCGAGCTCGAATAGGCGCTTCACCAGCGCCTTGTGGGCGCGGCTGACGATGATCTGCGGTCCGCGGAGCGTACGACGCACCTCGAGCACGACGACCTTGCGCGCCTGCCCCGCGAAGTACCGCTCGTGTGGCGCCTGCTCGGGGCGCGGCAGGATTGCCGTCGCCCCGCGGTCGAGCTCCATGATTGCCGAGCCCGCGTCGAAGTGGCTGATCTTCGCGTTGATGATGTCGCCCTCGCGGTCGGCATACTCAGCAAAGACCTGCTCGCGCTCAGCCTCGCGGAGCGACTGCTGGATGACCTGCTTCGCGGTCTGCGCGCCGATCCGGCCAAGCGCCGCCGCCGACTCCTCGAACGGGATCACGTCGCCGAGCTGCGCGTCGGGCTTGATCTTCTTCGCGGTATCGAGCTGGACCTGGATCTTGGGATCCTCGACCTTCTCGACGACCGTCTTGAGTAGGAACACCTTGAACGCGCCGGTCTGCACGTCGACCTTTACGTCGATGTGCTCCTCATCGCCATAGGCGCGCTTTATGGCGCGGGCGATGATGTCGCTGACGACCTCTTTAGGGAGGCCCTTCTCGGCTGAGAGTTGCGCGAGGCCGGTGACGAGCTCTCGGTTCATGCGGCAACTCTCCCCTTATCTTCAATTCGCTTCAGGCGACAAAAAAAGTGGGATCGACCCACTTCTTGGTGCCCGACGCGGCCTCCGGCTAGCCCGGATGCCAGTAGTAACTATATCACTTGGTGAGAATCGCCTCCGACCTCAAGGAGCGGCTGGCCGCCGCGCCGCTCCTACGTGAGGTTATTGCCGATGTTCGAAAAGTAGTTCGTGAGCTGGTTGCGGAAAAAGACCATCGAGATGATGACCGCGATCGCGATGACCGCGATGATAAGTGCGTACTCGACGAGTCCCTGGCCTTCTTCGCTCTTCAAAAACTCGACCATTGCGCTCCTTCCACGGCGCGGCGGCCGCGGCAATGGTCGCAAATAGCATGGTCGCCTGCTAGGCCGACGGTACTTTCCGTCACCTCCCTGCGACCGCTGTCCGTCCCGTGGCCCGGAGAGCCGCCGCGAGCCGTTCTTCCGTCGTCGCGCTTCCCTTCGACGGCGCGTCGCGCAGGGCAGTAGCGGCTTCCGACGCTGTGTAGCCAAGCGCGACAAGCGCGGCGTGGGCGTCATCCTCCGCCGTGAGGATGCCTGCCGTTACCGGCAGGCCCGCGACGCGCCCGATCTTGCCTTTCAGGTCGACGATGAGCCGCTCGGCGGTCTTCTTGCCTACGCCGGGGGCGCGCGCGAGCGCCGTCGTATCGCCAGAAGCGATCGCGCCCGCGATCTCCGCGGGACGCGCGACGGAGAGGATTGCGAGGCCGGCCTTCGGACCCACACCCGAGACGCTGATGAGCATCTCGAAAAGCGCGAGCTCCTCGCGCGTCTCGAAGCCGTAGAGCGACTCGTCGTCCTCGCGCACGACCTGGTGGGTATGCAGCAGGACGTCGTCGCGCGAGGGGTGGCGGGGCACGAAGATCTTGTACCCGACGCCGTTCGTCTCGACGACGACGTGATCCGCACCGTGCGCGATCACCGTGCCGCGGATCGCAGCGAT
>VBEU01000161.1 GCA_005883775.1 Chloroflexota bacterium
GAGCCGCTCGAGGACGACGGGGCAATCCTTGTAGACCTCGAGCTCGGCGAAGAAGGTGCTGTCGTAGAGGCGGATGCGGAATTGATCGCGCTGCTCGGGCGTCACGCGCTCGAGGCCGGGAACGACGGTGTCGTAGCCGGTGCCGCCCTCCCTCTGCGACAAAAGGTGCCACCCGATCTGGGTCTCATCAGGAAGCTCGACGTTGAACTCCTGGGCAAATCGGCGGAGGTATGGGACGGAGCAGATCGCCATGACATCGTCGAGGTCGATGCCGAGCTTCAATCGATCCTCTGATAACGGAGCCCAACGAGGATGATCGCGTTGAACGCCCAATGGGCCGCGATAGTGGTCAAGAGCGAACCGGTGGTCACCCGCAGGCCCGCCATGATGACGCCGCCGACGAAAAGGACCACGAACGCGCCAGCGATGGCCGGAACGATCAGAACGACCGGCATCGTCGTGTTCATGACCGTGAAGAAGGCGACGGTCCCGTGCCAGAGCGCGAACGCGATGGCCGACGCCAGCACCGCGGTGCGGACGCCATATCGCGCGATCAGTCCGCCAAGCAACGTGCCGCGGAACGCGAACTCCTCCGGGATCACCGCGCCGAAGGGTAGGAAGAACGCGATGTGCGTGGAGAGGTCGCCGGCGGCCACGCGTGAGAGCGGCTCGTATATGACCGGCTGACCGATGAGCGCCGGAACGATACCGCGCATGATCGCGACGGCGCTGGTGGCCACAAAGGCTCCGGCGAATGCTCCGATGAGGAGTCCGCGAAGCGCCCCGGCGGGACGCAGGCCGAGCGTCGCGGCGTCGAGTCCGAGAGCGCGCGCGGCAAAGAAGGAGACCGCGACGAGCGCCGCGCCTGCGACAACGAACGGCCAGCTACCGCCGGGAAGGATCGCCGTGCTGCCGATGAGGGGATGGAGGAGGTTGCCCCAGAGAACGAGCAGGATCGCAAAGAGCCAGATCCTCATCGCGGGCCGAGCCGAGCGCGGGTGATCGAGGCTAGCGGGTGATCAAAAGAGACGACTGGATGTTGTACCCGGCAAGGTGGACCTTTCCGTCCACGACGCGCCAGTTGAAAGACTCCGTCGCGGGTCCCTCTGCGAACTCCGTCTTGTAGGTCAGTGAGATGTAGCTGCCGGCGTTGGTGCCGGCCTGGTCTCGCGAGTAGACGCTCGTCTGAGCCGTCGAGACCACGACGCCGAGTTTCCGGTGCACGGCCTTGAGGATCTCCGTGAATTGCGTTTCGGACGTCGCGTTTTTGAAAAGATCGTCCGTTCCGCTGTAGATGTCGGCGTATTGCTCGGCATCGAGCATCCCATGGAAGCTCGCGACCCCGGTCTCGGCCTCGCCCTTCGCCGCGAAACCTGTGCATGCCGCAGCGCCGACAACAGCGATAACGAAGGCGACGTTGAGGGAGATCCGGCGGAGGGTAGCGTGCATCTGGGCGGGTCGCCGCTAGCGGATAGCGAGCCCGGCGATAAGGGTCGGCAACAGCGCCAGCACCGCGAGGGCGATCGTGCGAAGCGCTGTCGTCATCGTGAATTTGGACGATGACAGAACGCTCCCGCAAGTGGTCGCAGCCGAGTCTCATCAAGCCGCGAGTCGATCGAGCAAACCGGTGAGCGCATCGCGCCAGTCGGCCTTGACGTCGAGCACCGACAATCGGATCTGCCGCTGCCCGGCCTGCGCTTTCGGGAACGAACGGAGAACGCGCATGCGTTCGTCTGCCTGGATGTCCCGGCCCATGACCACGCGAAGCTCCGGCCCCCGCGCGCGCACTTCCGTCGCGCCAGCTTTGGCCGCGCGGAGCTTCACTTCGACGCCGTACAGGAGGTTTCGTACCGGTTCCGGAGGTGCCCCGTAACGATCGCGGAGCTCGTCCCGCAGGGCGGCAAGGTCGTCGAGGAGGGCGAGCCCGGCGATGCGCCGGTAGAGCTCGAGCTTGCGCTGGCGGCTGGGCACGTAGTCGTCGGGAATGGCGGTCGAGAGCGCCAGGTCGACTGTGATCTCCGGCAGCGCGGCCGCGCGCGGGGCACCCCGCTGCTCGTTCACAGCTTCCTCGAGGAGCTGGGTGTAGAGCTCGAACCCGACCGCGGCGACGTGGCCGTGCTGCTCGGCGCCGAGGATGTTCCCCGCCCCGCGGATCTCGAGATCGTGCATGGCGATCTTGAAGCCGGCGCCGAGCTCGCTCGCCTCGAATACCGCCTGGAGACGCTTCCGGGCCTGCTCGGTGAGGTGCTGCTCCTTTGTATAGAGGAGGTAGGCGTAGGCCTTCTCGGCGCTCCGCCCGACCCGCCCGCGGAGCTGGTAGAGCTGCGCAAGCCCGAGCGTCCCGGCGCGGTTGATCACGATGGTGTTGACGTTCGGGATGTCCAGACCCGACTCGATGATCGTCGTGCAGACGAGGACGTCGTGCTCGGCGTCCGCGAACTCGACCATCACCCGCTCGAGCTTCCGATCGTCCATCTGGCCGTGCGCGACGACGTAGCGGGCGCTCGGCACGAGCTCGCGGAGACGATGGGCCTCCTGCTCGATGCCCTGCACGCGGTTATGGACGTAATAGACCTGCCCGCCGCGGTCGATCTCGCGCACGATCGCCTCTCGCAGCACGTCGTCGCTCCGCTCCACGACGTGGGTCTCGATGGGCTGCCTGTTCTCGGGCGGCGTCTCGATGACGCTGATGTCGCGTACGCCGGAGAGCGCCATGTGCAGCGTTCGTGGGATCGGCGTCGCGGTCATGGAGAGCACGTCGACCTCGGTGCGCATCTGCTTCAGCCGCTCCTTGTGCTTGACGCCGAAGCGGTGCTCCTCATCGATCACCACCAGACCGAGGTCGCGGAACTGCACGTCCTTTTGCAGCACCCGGTGCGTGCCGACGACGATGTCGACCTCGCCAGTCTCGATCCCCAGAGCGACGGCCCGCTGCTCGGCGGGTGAGCGGAAGCGCGAGAGCATCTCGACGTTCACGGGGAACGTCGCGAGCCTCTCGGCGAACGTCTCGTAGTGCTGCTGGGCGAGGACCGTCGTCGGCACGACGATCGCGACCTGCTTGCCGTCCTGGACCGCCTTGAAGGCCGCCCGCAGCGCGACCTCCGTCTTGCCGTACCCGACATCGCCGACGATGAGGCGGTCCATCGGTCGGCCCCGCTCCATGTCGCGCTTGCTGTCCTCGATGGCCTGCAGCTGGTCGGGCGTTTCCGTATACCGGAAGGCGTTCTCCATCTCGATCTGCCACGGGGTGTCGCGGCCGAACGCGAATCCCTGCGTGGCCTCGCGCGCCGCGTAGAGACGGAGGAGCTCGCGCGCGATCTCCTCCGCGGCCTTCTTGGCGCGGCGTTTGGTCACTCCCCACTCGCGCCCGCCGAGGGCGGAGAGTGCCGGCGGCGTGCCGCCGACGTAGCGCGTCACCTTGTCGACGCGCTCGGTCGGAAGGGACACGACATCGGTGCCCGCGAACTGGAGCTCGAGGTACTCGCGCACAACACCGGCGACCTCGCGGGTGACGAACCGCTCGAACCGGCCGATGCCGTGGTCCTCGTGGACGATGTGGTCGCCGGGCTTGAGGTCGGAGAGGAAGGAGCCGATCTGCACACGTCGGCGGCGGTGCTCCGGATGGCGCGGCTTCCGGAACCCGAAGACCTCGGCGTCGGTGAATACGCGAAGGCCGAGCTCGGGTACGGCGAACCCTTCAGCGAGGGGCACGCGCGCGACCACGAGCGAGCCGGGCGCGGGCACGTCCTCGACGGTCTCACGGGCGACGGCGGTGACATCGCGGTCGGCGAGGAGCTCGGAGAGCCGCGCGGCTTGCGGCGTTGCGATCAGCGTGACGCCGTCGGCCGGCGGCGATGACAGCTGGCCGATGAATTCAGCGAGGCGGCCGGCGTAGCTCGTCGTTCCGCCCCAGCCGAGCCGCACTGCGTCCGGACCGGAGCCCATGCGCACACTCCCGTGCTCGGTCGCGAACGTCTCGATCCGGGAGCGCGGGACGTACGGCGGCGGAAAGACCGAAACCGGCAGGCCCTGGGCGGCGAGCTCGTCACGCCGCTCCTCCGCCTGGCCCTCGAGCGCGTCGTGGGCAAGGTCTAGCTCCACGGTGTCCTCGAAAACGACCGTGGCCCGGTCGCCGAGGTGATCGAGGAGCGATGCCGTCGCGCCGAGCGCGGGCGCGAACGCGTCGACTCCCGGCGCGTAGCCGCCCTCGCGGAGCGCATCGACGAGCCGAGCGTATGGCGAGAGGTCGGCGCCCTCGTCGCCGTCGGCGTGCGACAGCCCGTCCCAGCCTGCGCGAACGAGCCGCTGGGCGAGTGCGGGCGCGGTCTCGAGCGCGAACTCCCGCGCGGGCAGAACGATGAGCTCCTCGAGCGGCGCCTGCGATCGCTGCGTCACCGGGTCGAACGCGCGGAGGGTCTCGATCTCGTCGCCGAAGAGCTCGACGCGAGCGGGCTGCTCCGCCGAGGCGGGGTAGATATCGATGATCCCGCCGCGGCGCGAGAAGGTCCCGGGCTCGCTCACCTCGGTCACCGGCTCGTACCCGAGATCGAAGAGCCACGCCGCCGTTTCGGCCCACGACAGACGGTCCCCGGCGCGGAGCGTGCGGCCGCGACGCGCGAGATCCTTCGGCGGGATCGTGTGCTCGAGGAGGGCGCGCAAGCTCGTGACGACGGCGACCGGGGCTTGCGCTGTCGCGAGCCGCCAGAGCGTGAGGAGCCGCTGATGGACCGCGGTCCCCGACGGCGCGCTCGCTTCGAACGGCATCGTCTCGCGCTCGGGAAACGCGAGCACGCGATCTTCGCCAAGCCATCCCGCGAGCTCCGCGCGCCAGCGGCGGGCCCGGTCCTCGCTCGGCGCCACCAGCGCCACGGTCCGTGCGTTCTGTGCAACGAGCGCGGACCAGGCGAACGCCCGCGCGCCGGCATTCGCCTCGGCGATACCAACGCGCTGCCGATCCTCGAGGCGCGACGCGAGCTCGCGATAGACCTCGCTGCGATCGGCCAGCGCGAGGATGCCGCCCATGCGGGCGGGCGCGACGTCGACCGCGCTAACCATTGAACTTCGTCATCGCGGGCTGGATCCCTTCGCGAAGCGCGACCTCCGCCGCTTCGGCGGCGCGGGTGAGCGACGTCTCGGCTGCCGTGCGCTCGTCCGCGTCGAACGGAGTGAGGACGTACGCGACGAGATCGCCGATCTCGCGGAGCGGATCGGCCGGCGCGACGCCCACACGAAGACGTGGGAAGTCTTCGCCGATCGCGGACACGATCGAGCGCATCCCGTTGTGCGTGCCGGGCCCACCCTTCTCACGGAGGCGGATCTTGCCGAGCGGGAGGTCGACCTCGTCGAATACGACGAGGAGATCCGCAGGTTGGATGCGGTAACGGTCGAGCAGCTTGCGGACCGCGCGCCCGGAATCGTTCATGAAGGTCTGCGGCCGCGCGATCGCGACGCGGACGCCGTCGATCGCGCCTTCGGCGATGCGCGAGTCGGCCGCCTTCACCGCGAACTCGGCGCGCGCGCGCTTTGCCAGTCGCGACGCGACCTGAAAGCCGACGTTATGACGCGTGCCGGCGTAGCCCTCGCCGGGGTTGCCGAGCCCGACGACGACACGGTCCACGCGCGGGGGCTCTTTCCCGCGTCCGAATAGCTTCGCGAATCTCGCCACTCACGCTCCCAGACGCCGAAAGGCCCCGTCCACGCGGACGGGGCAGGGGTAGGGGCCCCTGATGGGGCGGGGGCCCCAAGACGCTTATTTCACATCAACGATAGCGTCCGCGACCGCTCGCGTGGAGCGCTCGTCGATCGGATCCAGGACGAGGATGACCTCGTCCGCCCCGGCCTCGGCCAGGAGACGGAGATGCCCCACAAGGTCCTTCAGAGCGACCGGCGGAACGTCGTGCGGCCGCTCGCCAGCGCCGTCGCCCACCCTCACGAGCACGCACGCGCTGTGCGCGATCTCGCCCGGGTCGCGGCCGGCTCTCACGCACGCGGCATCGACGTCGCCGCGCAGGTTAGCGAAGCCTTCGACCGTGTTGCCGTACGACCTGAACCATGTATTCCAGGCATCGACGAACGGAAGGGCGATCCCGAGCATGCGTGCGCCGTTCGAGCCGAGCATGAGCGGCACGCGCCGGCGAGGAGGCGGCAGAACGACCGCGTCCTCGACGTTCTGGAACTCACCTTTGAATGTGACGTGCTCCCCGGCAAGCAGCCGCCGCACGATCTCGAACGACTCCGCGAAACGCGAGACGGTCCGGTCGAACGGAAACCCGAACGCGCGAAATTCGGGCTCGTTCCATCCCGCGCCGAGCCCGAGCGTGAATCGACCCCCGGAGATCTCATCGATCGATGCGGCCATGCGCGCGATCACCCCCGGCGCGTGGAATGCGGTGGCGGCCACGAGCGGGCCGAGCCGAACTCGCGACGTGACCACGGCGAGCGCGGCAAGCTGCGTCCACGCGTCCCACGGCCCGCGCTCAGGCTGTCCGCCCCCGCGGTAAAGATGGTGATCGCCGACCCAGATGGACTCGAACCGCGACTCCTCGGCAGCCCGCGCGATCGCGGCGACCTCAGGCCAGCGAACTTCGCGCTCCACCTCGGGCAGCTGGATCCCCACACGCACGACGGGTCGACGATATCGATGCGCCGAAAAAGCCGCTTTGTTCGTCATATGAAAGGAGTGAGGTGTCTGCGGCTCGTCCTCGCGACAGTCCTCGTGGTCGGAAGCCTCGCTGCGTTCGTGCATCTAATGCAGGGAGGGAGCGCCGCCGCAGCAACTTGCACGCCGAGCGTGGGACCAAGCATCGCGCCGCCCGCGAGCGTACCGTCCGGTATCCCCGGATTCCACGCCACCTGGTACGGGCAGTCCGGTTATCCCACGCTTTGCCCGGGCCAGATCTCGCGCGCCGTCGTCGCCTACTACAACTCGGGCTCTCTCGGTTGGGCAGTCGCTCCGAATACGGCCGCGTACCTCGGGACGTGGAACCCGGAGCCGGGTCAGGACCAGCCGAGCGTCATTGGGGGGAACGGCACGCACGGTTCGCCCAACACTCGGTGGACGGAGTACAACCGCCCGGCGACGCTGCCGGTGATCGGCAGGTACGGGACGTACGTCGGCCCAGGTCAGGTCGCGTGGTTCCAGTTCACCGTGAAAGCGCCGCCGGTCCCGGGAACATACCGCCTTTACATCCGCCCGCTCATTGAAGGGGTGCAGTGGATGGAGGACTACGGCGTCTATTGGCAGATCACGGTGGTCCCGGGCGATCCGGCGCAGCGCGTGACGGTGGAGAGCGTGGACATGCCGGCGGATGCGTTCACGGCGGGCGGGGTGACGTACCGCTTCGACCCGAATGACCAGTTCGACTACGGCGACTGGCTGATCTCGTACGACCAGTTCAAGTTCATCCTGTCGGCCGGCGACGTCGTCGACGTCAACTACGAACCGATGACATCGGCGATGTCCCACTTCAACATCGTCGCGGACGTCGGCTTCGCGCCACCGACGGTGACGTGGCGCGTCGGCAACTACGACGGACCTGCTGTAACGATCAAGAACGACGTCCGCGTTGACTTCGCGGAGCCGGCATCGCAGCGCGGGCAGTTCTACGCCGTCGAGCGTGCGCCCGTCCCCGCCGGAACGACGACGTGCACGATCACGAGCGGCCCGTATGCCAATCCAACCGGAAGTAACCAGGGCGGCGGATCGGCGGCACAGCCCTTCATCGATTACGACGTGCCGAGCGGAACCTATTGCTACCGCGCCGGCGCGCACAACCAAACAGCAAGCGCGACCGCGTTCGCCTACACCACGCCCCTGAGTATGCCGAGCCCACCCGAGCCGGTGTCGCATCAGCCGACCTCGTTGGATGCACGCGTCTCTTCGAGCGCGAGCGGCTCAGCGTCGACATTCGATGACAGTGATGTCATCAAGATCGCGTTCGACGAGGCCATGCGCTCGCCTTGTCCGGCTGGCACGTCGATCCGCCTGCGGGACGGCGACGGAACGGTCGCGGACGTCTCTGGAGACTGCGGCACCACCACCGCAGTTCAGACGCTCGGCGGTATCACGTATCAGCCCGCCTACGTTCTCGTGATCACGATCCGCGGCACGCCAACCCTGATCACGCCCGGCTCGATCCCCGGCTTGCAGCTGCCGGCGACGGTCGTCGCGCAGGGCGGGATCACCGACGAAGACGCGTACCCGTGGGACCTCACGGGCTCGACCGACCTCGTCCTCGGAGATCCTGACTAGCAGGCTTCGGTCGCAGGGCTGGTGAAGGTGGATGATGTGCCGCGATGAAGTTCCCCCGCTTCGACATGGAGCGGATGCAGTCGACCTGGGAGCACAAGGTCAAGTACGACCTCTCCGAATCCGGCGTCGAGGCGCTGACGCTGGACGAGATCACTCGCGACCCGAAGGAGCTGCTCAAGACGCGGCTGGGATACGCCGAGGGTGTCGGGCGCGAGGCGACGCGCGCCCTCATCGCCGGGATCCATCCAGGACACGAGGCTGACGACGTCATGATCACGACGGGCACGAGCGAAGCGAACTTCCTCACGCTCGCCTCGCTCGTCAGCCCGGGCGACGAGGTGGTCGTCGTGATGCCGAACTACATGCAGGTCCATGGGGTCGCGACTGCTCTCGGCGCGCGGGTGCGCGAGGTCTGGCTCCGCGAGGAGCGCGCCTGGACGATCGACCTCGACGCGCTCGCGGCCGCCGTGAACGCGCGCACGAAAGTCATCTGCGTGTGCCAACCGAACAACCCGACCGGACAGATCCTCTCGCAGGCCGAGGTGCAGAGCGTCGTTCGCATCGCGGATCGCGAAGGTGTATGGATCCTGTCCGACGAGGTCTATCGCGGAGCCGAGCGCTCCGCGGAGGAGAGCCCGTCGTTCAGCGGCCGGGGCGAGCGCATCGTCGTGACCGGCGGGCTTTCGAAGGTCTACGGTCTCCCGGGTCTTCGCGTCGGCTGGATGGTGGCATCGGGCGAGCGCATCGAGGCCGCGCTCGAGATAAAGGATTACACGACGATCGCGCCGGCCACCCTATCCGAAGCGCTCACCGAAGTCGCACTGGAGCGCCGCAAGCAGCTCCTCGAGCGCGCGCGCTTTCTCATAAACGAGCGCTGGCCGCTCCTCGAGGATTGGGCCGCGGGTCATTCCCGAGTCCTGCACTGGACGCCGCCGGCCGCGGGCGCGATCTGCTTCTTCAGCTACCAGTACCCGATCGACTCAATGGCACTCGTCGATCGGCTCATCCGCGAGTACGGCACGATGATCGTGCCAGGCATCCAGTTCCGCGCGGAGCGGCATCTCCGGATCGGATTCGGAATGACCTCGCGGGTGCTGCATTCGGGTCTCTCCGCGATCGATCGGTTGCTGACGACCATAGACTGACCTCGGCGCGGCGGTTGCACGATCGCCGAGCACTCTTACGCGCGGGAGGTCACATGCCGGCGCTCACGATCTCGTTCATCCTCGCGCTCATCGCGCTCGTCTGCGGCATCCTTATGCTCGTTTCCGGACGTTGGTCTCGTTATCCACTAGCCGCCATCGCGGTCATCTGCCTCGCACTGAATCAGACCGGTCTCATCCACCAGTAACGCGCTCGCGGGCGGGTCGCCTGGTTGTGGGCGCGACTAGCATGCGCCCAGAAATGGCGGCTCGCCCGCTCCATCTATTCGAAGCCGGTGTCGTCACGGAGCAGCGCTTTATCGGGCTGCAGGAGGCGCCGGCGACCCTCGGTCCACTCCTCGCGGATCGGGTCGGGGCCGAAAAGCGCGTGCGCATTCCTTTCAACCCGCGCGAGCGCTGGCTGAGCGCGGCGCGCGAAGCCTGCCGCGGGCTTTCCGACGGCGTCCTGGCGTCGCTGCGCGACGGCGCGACCCCTGTGGTACTCGGCGGCGAATGCACCATCGTCGCGGGCGCTCTGTCGGGGGCCCTGACCGCCGAGCCCGAGCTCTCGCTCGTGTACTTCGACGCGCACGGCGACTTCAACACGCTCGCCACGACGCCGTCGCATTACATCTCGGGGATGGTCCTCGCACACCTTTGCGGTCGTTCCGTCGCGCCGCTCCTCTTCCCCGGCGCGCGGAAGATCTCCGACGATCGCGTGGCGCTCGTCGGCGCGCGTTCGCTCGATAGCGGCGAGATCGGCAACCTCGACCGGTCGCGGGTGCTTCGGATCGCTTTCGACGGTGAGCATCCCGAGGCACCTGGCCTCGTCGCGTGGTCACGCCGCCGCTCGCTCTGGATCCACGTCGACGTGGATGTGATCGACCCGCGCGAGTTCCCCGCGGTCGCGTTCGCCGCCGTCGACGGTCCTTCGACAAAGGCCTTCGGGGAAGTTCTGCGTCAGGTTTTCGCTGTCGCGGACGTCCGTGGGATCTCGGTCTGCGGATACGACGCGCGCGCGGACCGCG
This sequence comes from Chloroflexota bacterium, assembly GCA_005883775.1. Taxonomy (GTDB): domain Bacteria; phylum Chloroflexota; class Limnocylindria; order P2-11E; family P2-11E; genus 3-1-20CM-2-70-9. The sequence continues at coordinate 10,422 of VBEU01000161.1, forward strand.
ACCGCTCGCTCGCGGCGCCGCTCGCCGATCTCCTCGCGAACGCGATCGGAAAGGTACCGGTCCGGGCCTGACTCGGCGCTCCGAGCTCTTCGCGAGCCTCTCCGCGCTCGCGAGGCCGATCTCGCTCGCCGCGATCGCGCTCCTGCTGCTGAACGACCACGTCCTGAAGCCGCTCTGGCCCTCGTTCATCACCGGAAAGCTGAGTGACTTCGCGGGCCTCTACTTCACCCCGTATGTCGTCCTCGCCGGCATCTTCGCGTTACCGATCGCGATGCGCGGTAAGGGGCCAGTCGCGATCGGCTGCGCCGTGTATCTCGGGATCGCGGCGATCTTCGCGGCGCTGAAGCTCTCCGCGGCGACCGCCGATCCGCTGCTGAGCCTTGCGTCAGTGTTCGGATTTCCGGTAGCGATAGCGGCGGACCCGACCGACCTCATCGCGCTGGCCGTTCTGCCTCCGTCGTTCGCGGCATGGTCGGCCTGCCGCCGTCGCCAGCCGCCGCGCACGCGCGCGCTGCCGCCGGCTCTGGCTCTCGCGGTTGCCGCGCTCTCGATCGTCGCGACCAGCGGGCCACCGCAGCCATCGGTCAGCACCATCGCCATCGACGGCTCGGGCGACGTGTACGCGACCGTCGAGTCCAGCGCGTCGGGCGACGGTGTCTACATCGCCGATCTCGATGCAGGCTCGTGGCATCGCCTAACGACAGCCCCAGGCCGCCTCGTGGCAGACCCGGCACGCCGGGGAATGCTGTACCTGGTGGGCTCGCAGTCCGTCCCCACAGTGCATCGCCTCACCGCGGAGGGCGTTGCACCGATCGGACCTCCGGATCCGGGGAACCGCGCCCCCGCCCCGTACGGACCGGTGGTTCTGGTCGTCGCGCCCTGGGCCGCCGGAACGCTCCTGCTCGCCCGGAACGGTGACGTGCTGATGTCGAGCGACGATGGCGCCAGCTGGTCCGACCTCCGCCCGCCTGCGGAGGTTCGCGGGCTCGCCGTTTCGTCCGAGCGAGGGGTCATCTATGTCGCGACGACATCGAGCCTTGGCGATGGCGTCGGCTGGCTCTATCGAAGCCGCGATGCCGGAGTGCACTGGACGTTCATGGAGACGTTTGACATCGGTACGTTCGAGAACGCGATGGTCGCCGTCCATCCCGACGACGGGCGCCTCGTCTTTCTCGGGACCGCGACCGCGCTGCGCCGGAGCACCGATGCTGGCGTCAGCTTCACGACGGTGATCAGCCCGCGCGAAGGCACGAATTGGAGCTGGCGGCTGAGATTCGATCCGTCCGATCCAGACCACTTTTTTCTGGTCCAGGGATTCGGATGCTGCCCGCTGCTCGAGAGCCGTGACCGCGGGTTGACCTGGTCGGATGCCGGCATCGACGCGACAGAGGTTGCGATCGATCCGCGCGGCAACGTGTACGTGGTGTCGGGTGGTCGAGACAAGGTCCTGCGTCGCGTCGGGACCGAGTGGGTCGACGTGACGTATTCGCTACCGGTTCAGAGGTCGCGCTAGGCCTCGCGCCCCAGGCGCGTCGCGATCTCGTGACGATGTTCCCACTCGTGCTCGAGCATCCGACGGATCACGCGATGCGCGGAGTACATCGACTGTCCGCCCTTCTGGATATTGCGACGCTCCGCCGGCGTGAGCGCCTTCAGGCGGTCGATGGCCACCGCGCGCGCCTCTTTCAGTGCGACGCCCAGATCGAGGTCACCCCGGTCCGCGGCGTTCGTCGGCTCGCCCATCGCCTTCAATGGACCGACGAGCCCGTACACGTACGACTTGTCGGCGCCGAGGACGTGCAGAAGGATGTCGCGCAGGGACCGGCCCGCGGCCGGCTTCGCGCGAAGCCCCTTCTCGTCGATCCCGTTTACGAGTGCCAGGAGATCCGCTCGCGACCAGTCGAGCCATCGTGTGTAGCGGGCCAGCGCGGCGGGTGCCACGGGCTTGAGATCCTGCGGCCACATCGCCTGACCCGAAAACATCCCTTCGGTGTTGTGCTCCGCGAGGCGAGTCTGAATCCCCTCGCCGGGATCGACCTTCTCGCCGTGCCGCTTGAGATAGCGCAGGTAGGAACGGATGGCGTCAGGCGCGGCGGCGAGCGCCTCGTCGGTGGTGTCCGCCTGCACCACGCAGCCGAGGAGATCAAGCACGTGCAAGAGAGTCTTCTTGCGCTGCGGCCCGGATTCCAGGTAGAGGTCGTACCTCGGCACCGCCACAGGCTAACGAGGCGCTACCGCGACCCGCCCGGGAGGATCGGCGCTGCCGATCCTCCCGCAAACGAGCTACGGCAAGTTGAAAGGCGCGCTCGCGAGATGCGTCTCACCGTTCGAGAGACATTCCACAAAGTGGGTCGCCGTCCCCGCGCCCGGTTGCGTCGGGTACGTCCAGGACACCTTCCCCACTCCGTCCGCGGTCTTGACGACGACCAAGAGGTTTGAGGCAACGAAGCTCTTATCGGGAAGCTGCGCGTAGGCGATGCATGCGGCGCCCGCCTTGGTGGTGGCGGCGACCATGCCGTTCTGGCTTTGCGTGATCTGCACACCGAATGTTGGCGAGTTCACCGTGAAAGACGCGCTCTTCGAGACGGCCCCTGCGGTGACCGTGGCGGTGCGGAGCCCGAGCGAAAATGCCTCGATCGTGATGTGGTAGCTGCCGTCCGAGGCAACAGCCTCCGGGATTTGCTCCGTGAAATCGGCCTGGCCAGGGATCGACAGCGTGTAATTGATGGGTGTGGCGCCCGGGGGAAGCCCATAGAAGTGGCAAATGAAGCTCGCCCCTGAAACGTCGGCCGTCGGGCTGCAGCTCGAGGTCCCGAACGCCGCGCTCGGAGACTGGACCATTCCTTCGTACGCCATTGCCGAATCGCCGCCGCGGTCGTTCAGCTCGAGCACGACGGCCCCAACTCCGCCTCGCGCCGCTTCGATGGTCACGGCGTACTGCGTGTCATCGCTGAGCTGCGGAATGCTCCGTGGGTCGACCTTGATGCTCATGCCGGGTTCGAATCCGAAGCTGAGCAGCTGGGTATGAACGAGAACGCCGTCCGCGAAGCGGTACCACTTCAAGGTCGCCGCCCATCCATCCTGCGACTGGACGACGATCGGCGTGGTCCACCCAGAGGGTCCGCCAAGGGTGCGAGTGATGTTCGGGAGATAGACCCGGTTGGCATACTCGGCACCTCCGGTAAAGCCCATCGCTGTCGTGGCGCTACGCGTGTCGACGAGAACGGCGAATTGCCCACCACCGACGTAGATGGAGCGCTCGCCATCGGGAACGCTCGAGCTCGCGAAGTCATACGTCCAGACGGCGCCAGGGGCGACGGATGCGGGACCGTTCAGGAAGGTCGTGATGGGTCCGCCGAGCGACCCCCAGTGCAACACGGGCTGGGCCGGAGTCGTGCCGATGTTCTGCACGACGACTCGGCTCGTGCGACCAGCGACGTTCTTCGAGACATAAGGCGCGAATGCGCGGAGCTCGCTGCTCGCGAGAACTCCGTTGTAGCTGAAGGCGCGAGGCGCCGGGTTGCTCGCGTCGTCATTGTGGCAATTGACGACGACGCCGAGCGGCTGTGTTGAGGAGAGTGTCACCGCGTATTCGGTACCTGCCGTGAGATTCGGCTCGAATCGCGGGTCGATGAATTGCGACCCACCGGCCACGATCGTCCGCGCGAGCTGCGCGGTCTTCTGCCCGTCGTAACTCTTGAAATCCGCGGTCACGGAGGCCGGCGCGGATCCAAGGTTTTGACTAATGACGGTGCAGTAGAACCCCCCTGATAACGCGGACACGTACGGGAGATAGACCTTCGTGGACCCAAAGGCTAGCCCGTCGTACGAGAGCGCTTCTTGGCGCTGCGGGTTCGCTTCGTTTTGGTGTTCGTTTACGACCGCGACGACGGGCGACCCAAATGACTTGATGACAACGGAGTACTGCCCTCCCGCGGCGAGCTCGTTGTCGCAGTTCGGACAATGGAATACCGATGTTCCCGGAGCAAGGCCCGTCACGGTTCGCGACTTGACCACCGCACCGTCGGAGAATCGCCGGAACTCGAACGTTAGATTCGTCGCCGAAGTTCCAACGTTCTGGACGATGAATGGTGTGTTCCAGCCGTCCTGACCACCGAGCATTTTCGTGATGTTCGGCAAGTAGATGGTCGTCGTCGGCTGAAGATCGATAGCGACTGCCGTCGTAGCGGCCGTCAACTGAACGAACGACGCGATGAATGCGACCGCGAGCGCCAAAGTTAGGCCCCGAAACATCTCGCTCCCCCTCCCGCAAAACCACTTGACCAGTCAGCGGTCGTCAAAGCGTGCGCCTTGATGTCAAGCAGCCGACCGACCATGGCCGGCATTCTGTCCGGCCGCTTGCCGTACGGACGTGTTCTGGGGCACAAAGAGTTCGTCGGCTCCGGCGCATCTAGGGGGCCTAGAAGCCCCCGTAGCCGATCGAGCTCACAACCTTTCCAGAGGCGTCCAGAAGGTTCGCCCTATCTCCGGTGTTGTTCCACTGCGGGGTCGCGCGGCCCCAGTTCAGCCCGCACCACTCCGGGTGGGACTCGTTCGTGTACAGGCGGCACACCTGACCCGGCTGCATGGTCAGCCCGCCAAAGACGTACCTCTGCCCACCGCGGACACTCGAGATCGTCCAACCGGTTAGGTTCTGTGGGAGCGCTCCCTGGTTTTGGAATTCCACGTATTCGTCCGCCTCGGTGACGGGAACACGACCGGCGAAGGCGAGGTCGGTCAAAACGACGTTGGAAGCGGCGACGACAGGTCCGACAGCAAAACCCTCGTAGATCATCGCGTTGTCGGCGCCATCGGCGAGCTCAATGACGATGGCGTTCACGTTCCCTGAATCGGTGCCACGCTGGCCAACGATCGTGACGGCGTACTGAGTGTCGTCCGTAAGCCCCGGCACGTTGCGTGGATCGATCTTCACCGCGCCGGGCGGGGACAACGTGACAGTTTGGCGATTGACGGCTCCGGTCCGGAAGCTCCTCCAGGCGAGTGTCGCGCTCGTCGCGGTCACGGTCTGCAGCACGATCGGTGTCGTCCATCCAGCGGTGCCGCCGAGCGTCCGGGTCACATTCGGCAGGTCCTCGCTGGAGGTGATCGCGGCGCTGGCGCTGTACCCCATTGCGCTCGCCGGAGCGATCACGTTCACAACTGCCGCGATCTGTCCGGAAGCGTTCGCGACGAAGCTGTACTCGCCATCGGCAAGGCACGAGGTCGATCCAGATCCGCACAAAGGCTGTGTCGTCTCGCCGTTTGTGTATCTCGGATCGAAGACCCAAGCGGCACCGGGCGCCAAGCCGCCGCCCCGTGTGAATCTGCGGGTCGGGCCGCCGCCCAGGGGCGTGAACGCGATGGCCGGGACGGTCGCCGTGGCGCCGACGTTCTGAACGACGATGGTCGAGGTCGTGTTCGCGCGGCCGCTGTTGTTGGCGTTCTTGGCCGCATAGGCGCCATACACCGCGTAGGCACCGCTTGTGATCCCATCGGTCGCGTACGCGACGGGACTGGCCACGTCCGGATCATCGTTTTGTGTATTGACGACGACGGCGAGAGGCTGGTTCGAAGTGATCGTCACGGCATACTGGCGGCCGTCCAGAAGGCCCCCTTCGACGTTCGGTTCTATGAACTGGGATTGACCAGGCTGGATCGTCCGGAACGCAGCCGTCGGTGCACCGCCGTCGAACGGCGCGAATTTTGCGGTCGCCGTCGCTGCGGCCAAGCCGAGGTTCTGAATGATGATCGGCGTGTGATATCCGAAGAAACGACGGACAACGTTCGGCAGCCAAACCGTCGTTGCCCCTTGGCTGAACCCGACATAGCTCATCGCCTCCGCGCGCGAGCCTGATCCTTCCTGCTCGTTGACGACCGCCACAATCGATGCGCCGAAACTTCGGATCACAACCGAGAATTGGCTGTCGGCGGGTAGCAGGACGTCATTCACCAGTGTCGCCGCGAACGAGGCGCCCGGGGCCAGCCCCGCGATCGAACGGCGCCAGACACAGGCGCTGTCGGTGAACCGCTTGAACTCGATCTCAAGGTCGGTCGGCACCGACCCGGTGTTCTGGATAATGAACGGTGTCGTGAATCCGCTCGGTCCACCGAGGGTCTTCGTGACGTTCGGAAGGTAGTTCACGGCGGTCGGCTGATCCCCGCGGGGTGACGGACAGGGCCCTGTGGCGAGCGGTGATATCGCCGGTCCGAGGTTCAACAGTCCGCTCCCGTAATCGGTATCAGGCCCGGGTGCGCCGCCGTCTGTCGCGGTCGACATGAGGAACGAACGCACCTGATCGGGAGTAAACGTCGGATTGGCCTGGAGGACCAGGGCTGCCGCCCCGGCGACATGCGGCGCGGACGATGACGTGCCAGGGAAGCCGATAGTTTGCGAACAACCCGCCGCGCCGCCGTACGTCGCGGTCGAGACTTCGCTCGGCCCGAGGATGTCTGGCTTGATGCGGCCGTCGATCGTCGGCCCGCGTGAGCTGTACGAATCGACCACGCCGGTCTGCCAGCAGGCCGCTCCGACCGTGATCACTGAAGAAAACGTGCCGGGCTCCACGATGCTCCCGGTCGCGACCGGATGATCGATCTTGGAGCCAGCGACGAACAGGTCGATGCGCGGGCTCGCGGTCCCGCTCGCGCGCCAGATGCCGAGTCGGAAAGTGGTTGTCGTCGGATCGAGGTTGGGGTAACAGAACCCTTCTCTTGGCTCTACGCCCACGCTCGGTCGATCGGATCCGCTAACGGGATTAACCGGATCGTTCCCGTAGAGGAACAGGTCGTAATCGCTGCTGGCGGCCGGCCACTCGTCCCACTTCAGATATGCGCAACCCTCGGCGCCGTACGGGATCGTCATTGTCTCCCGGTCAATGCCGGGCGCGAACTGCAGCCACTGCCCCCCTGGCGGCGCCGAGTAAACGCCGGACCAGTGCCGCTGTGCCTCGTTGCCGGCGGCATTCACCCAAACGATCCCTGAGGCGATGGCGTCGGCCACGATTCCCTCCGCGGTCCCGGGCCCGCCGCGGCCGTCTCCTCGGCTGGATGCCGGATAGCCGGCGGAGAAATTGATGACGCGTATCCCCTGCGACTTCGCATACGTGACGGCGGACTGGAGCGCCGATAGCCCATCCCCGATGCAGACGAGGTAGAGCGAGGCCTCCGGCGCGACGTCGTAGACGATCTCAGCGACAGCGGTGCCGTGAGCACCGTCGTCTGCGGGCTTCAGGATGTTCCCGGAGCAGAGGTCCACAGCCGTCACGGCGGAAGGAAGATCACCCGCCGCTTCGCGCGCCGGATAGTCCGCGAAGCTGCCGTCGACTATCGCAACCTTCACGCCCTTGCCGCGCAGACCGCGCGCTTGCCACGAGGTGGCTCCGCTGCTCGCGACGCCTTCGCTCGTTACGGATGCCCTAACGAGGTGGTCCAGTTGGCCCACGTACCGAACGTCTTCGCGCGCGGCGATCCGTTCGAGCGCGGCCAGCGGCAGATCGGCCTCGATCAAGCCCGGAATCGCGCCGAGCACGCTTCCGCCTGCATCGACGATCCCGGTGAGAACTGTTGCCGTTCCGCCGGGTCGGGTATCGATTTGCACCCGCACTCGACCCGATGCCTGCGGACGCGTGGAGTTATCACGCGTGGTTTGCCCTGCAGCGACTTCGCGATTCAGTTCGAGCGCGAGCTTCGGATGCTTTGCCGGCGGCTGGTCGAGGTTTCCGGCGGCGGCGCGCCCATTGAGCGCGATCCCGCTGAGGACCACGAACAGGCAGACACACACAACGCGTAGCACTGGGATAATCCCCTCGCCCTTCCACTGTCCCAACGTCGAGAGCCATTCGACAGTGCGACTAGCCGAAGGCTGCTGTCAATCGCGGTTGGATCAGCGACCGGTCGCGTTCCGCCCCACCCCCGGTCGCCGACCAGTCGGCCGGCGAGTGCGTCGAGCTCGCTATTCGCCGTCGAGCGTGTTTCCGACCGTCAAATCATGCATCCAGTCCTCGAGCAGCTTTCCCAGCCGATCGATCGGTGCGGGTGCGCTCTTCGAGAGCCGGTGCGAGCGTGGTGGCTCGGGGAGCGGCCGCGCCGCCCAGTGCCTCGCCTGGACTGGTGCGAGATCTTCGGCGATCGCGGCCATATCTCGGTTACCTCCAGCTACACGTCTGAGTACAGGTAGAACTCGTACGGGTGCGGTCGTAGCGCCACTTCCTTCGCACTCTGGCGCTTTAGCAAGAGCCAGGCCTCGATGAGGTCCTCCGTGAACACGTCGCCGCGCATGAGGAAGTCGCGGTCGGCGTCGAGCGCGTCAAGCACCTCCTCGAGCGAGCCTGGGGTCTGCTTGATGCGCTTCTTTGCCTCGCCCTCGAGCTCGTAGAGGTCCACGTCCATCGGCGGCGGCGGCTCGATCTGGTTGATCACGCCGTCGAGGCCGGCCATGAGGCAGGCCGAGAACGACAGGTACGGGTTGCAGGACGGGTCGGGCGCGCGGAACTCGAGGCGACGGGCCTCGGGCTTGTCGAAGTATGTGGGGATGCGTACGCATGCCGAACGGTTGCGCATGGAGTACACGAGGTTGATCGGCGCCTCGTAGCCCGGGACCAGGCGGCGGTAGCTATTCGTGGTGGGCGCAGCAAACGCGAGGATCGCCGGTGCGTGCTTCAAGAGACCGCCGATGTAGTGGCGGGCCATCGTGGAAAGCAGCGCGTAGCCATCGCGGTCGTAGAAAAGGTTCGACCCGTTCTTCCAGAGGCTCTGGTGGGTGTGCATGCCAGACCCGTTGTCGCCGAAGAGCGGCTTCGGCATGAAAGTGACGACGTAGCCGTTCTTGGCCGCGACGTTCTTGGTGACGTACTTGTACTTGAGCACCCGGTCGGCCATCTCGACGAGGGTCGAGAAACGCATGTCGATCTCGGTCTGTCCGGCCGTGCCGACCTCGTGGTGGTGGACCTCGACCGCGATCCCCGAGTCGATGAGCGCCCGGACCATCTTGGAGCGGATGTCCTGAAGCTTGTCGGCCGGCGGGACCGGGAAGTAGCCCTCCTTGTAACGCGGGCGATGGGCGAGGTTGGGCGTCCCGTTCTGGCCCGAGTTCCAGATCCCTTCCTCGGAGTCGATGTAGTAGTAGCCGAAGTTTTGTGCCTGATCGAAGCGGAGCGAGTTGAAGATGTAGAACTCGATCTCCGGGCCCCAGAACGACGTATCAGCGATTCCGGTCGAGGGGAGAAACTCCTCAGCCTTCTTGGCAACGTAACGGGGATCGCGCGAGTACGGCTGCCGGGTGAGCGGGTCGATCACGTCGCAGACCAGGTCGAGGGTCTTCACCTCGAGAACGGGGTCGATGAACACGCTCGTCGGATCCGGCATGAGGAGCATGTCGCTCTCGTGGATGTGCTGGAAGCCGCGAATGGATGAGCCGTCGAAACCGATCCCATCGGTGAAGAGCCCTTCCGAGAGCTCTTCGACCGGTATCGAGAAGTGCTGCCAGGTCCCGGGGAGGTCGACGAAGCGGAGGTCGACGATCTTGACCTGCTGCTCCTTGGCGAGCCTCAGGACGTCCTTTGGCGAGATCTTTGGTGTAGGCGGTGCCGCGGTCGCGGGCCGCTCGACGGTGAGCGTCATCTGCTCAACTCCCCACGGGTAGTTTTCTAGGAGAAGGCTCTCGCCAGCGGTGTGCGCGGTGAACGGCCCGGACGGTCGTGATTGGGTCGTGAATCGGTAGCGAGGCGCTTGCAAGTTCGTAAGTAGGTACTTACGCTAAAAAAATGGACGCGTTTGCTGCGCTCGGCGAGCCGCGTCGGCGCGAGATCCTCCGGCTCGTCTCCAGCCGAGAGCTCTCGGTCGGCGACATCGCCCGCCGCTTTGACGTCACGCGGCCGGCGATCTCCCAACACCTGCGCGTCCTCAAAGAGGCGGGACTCGTGACCGAGCGGCGGGATGGGACCAGGCGCCTGTACCGGTCGCGGCCGGAGACCATCGCGCAGCTCTGGGCCTCCCTTGAGGTCTTCTGGTCCGAGAGCCTCCGCACGCTGAAGGTCGCCGCGGAGCACGAAGAGCAGCAGAGGAGGTCAAGGAGGCATGGCCCTCGACACGAAAGTCATTGAACGAGTGATCACGATTGACGCGCCGCCGGAGACCGTCTTTCGCCTCCTGACCGATCCTGTGCAGTACGTCCGGTGGAAGGGCAGGCTCGCGGAGCTCGAGCCTCGGCCCGGCGGCAAATTCCGGGTCGAGTTCCCAAGCACGAAGGACATCGCCGCTGGGAAGTACGTCGAGGTGATCAGGGACCGGCGCGTGGTGTTCACCTGGGGCTGGGAAGGCAACGAGATGGTCCCGCCCGGATCGAGCACGGTCGAGATCGACCTCCAGCCGATGGGATCGGGGACCCGCCTCCGTCTGGTCCACCGCGGGTTGCCGCAGGCCGCGATCGCGAGCCATACCGAAGGCTGGGATTACTTCATGCCGCGCCTGAGCGATGTGGCCGAGGGCCGGGCGCCGCGCGAAGCAGCGACGTGATCGGATTCGCAACGCGATCCTGACCACGACCTAACCGCAACCCTCGTAACGCCCTCTCGTCGCTGACCGAGGCATGCCGGTCGCTCAGGCTTTGCGGCGGGAGGTACGAATGCCGAACAACATTTCCGCCGGCGACACCGCGTGGCTTCTCGCGTCCGCGGCGCTCGTGATGCTCATGACCCCCGCGCTCGGGTTCTTCTACGGCGGGCTCGTCCGGCGGAAGAACGTCCTCGCGACGATCATGCACAGCTTCTTCATCCTCTGCCTCATCAGCGTGCAGTGGGTCCTCTGGGGCTACACGCTCGCGTTCGGACCCGACCACGGCGGGATCATCGGTGGTCTCGACTGGCTCGCGCTTCGCGGCG
>VBEU01000226.1 GCA_005883775.1 Chloroflexota bacterium
GAAATGCGACGATCTTGTCGGCCAACGCCAGGGTCACCGGATAGGGATTCACGATCGCGGCGCCCTGCGCGTGCAGCGCACCGGCGACGCTGAGGGCGAGACCGCTCATCTGCTTGAGGACGTACAGGTCGTGCTGGACGCGCAGCTCTGAAAGGTCGCTCATTCCGGCGACGGGGTGGACGACGTCCACGATCGCGCCCGCTTCCGCGAGCGCCTGCATGACGAGTGGCACCGAGCTCCGCGTCTCCGGTTTGAACCGCCGGGTGAGGAATCCGATCCGTACCGTGGTCATTGCCTGATCGCCTCGGCCAGCGGCGGGCCGCTTCGTCCATGAGGCGAGACCGGAACTCCGTCGAGACCGATCCTCGCCAGGGCGTGGGCGCGCTCGGCCTCGTAGAGCCGAATGTTGTCGACGGCCATCGAGGCCCACTCAGTTCGCAAACTTCTTGCTTCCCAGTACAGCGCGGCGAGCGAACGCAAGACGCTGCCGCAATAGGCGAGCCGCCACAGCGCGTCGCCGCTCAGGTGAGGCCACCGCTCCTGCACGGTCGAGCGATAGGTCGGGAGGTCGGGGTCCGCCGAAAGGTTGCTCGCGGGAAGTGCCTGCTGGGCCAGATCGACGGCCGGGACGCCCCAGCCCGCATCGTCCCAGTCGAACACGACGACGGTAGTGCCATTGGCCGCTTGCCTCAGCCGCATGTTCTTGGAGTTGAAGTCGCCGTGCACGAGCGTCGTCGGCGCGCTCGCGCAGATCTCCTCGATGCCGCTCCACCGGGTCTCGAGCTCGGCGAGGCCGGCGAGGACGGCCTCCAGGAAGTCAACGTCTTCGGGGCTCAGCACAGGATTGCCGAGATGCGCGGGGATCGCATCGCGCGCCGCTTTGAGAAAAATCCGGTAGCGGTTGGGTCCGGCGTCGGGCAGCGCGGCCGTTATGCCGGCTTGCGCTGCCGAGGTGTGGAGCAAGCCGAGCCAGCGCGCGACCTGCTCACGGTCCGCGGCGAGCAGCTTGGAGTACTTCGCACCGGTGGCCTCCTCCAAGAACGTCCAGGACGACTCATCGTCTGAATCCGCGACGAAGCCGTAGTAATGGAGCGAAGGGACGCTCAGTCGAGGAAGGACTTCCTCATACACCATGCGCTCAATCCGAGGGTCGGCCTCGCGAGACCAGTGCTTCGCGATCACGCTCGCGCCCGCGGGACCCGCGCCCTCCAACCGATAGACCGTCGGTTTTCGGGTCCGGACCCGAAGCGGCGTGATGCGATTCGGTGCTGCGTCGGGATACAACCGGCGCCACGCTCTGACGAACTCTGCAGGAGACTCGACCGATGCGTGATGAGGATCACGGTGCGGCCATGCATCAGCCGCCCGATCGCGTCGACGATCGCGGCTTCAGCCTCACTGTCGACGGCACTCGTCGGCTCGTCGAGGATGAGCACCGGGCTATCCGCCAGGAAAGCGCGCGCTATGGCGATTCGTTGACGCTGCCCTCCCGACAGCTGGATGCCGCGCTCGCCGACCTGCGTCTCGTAGCCGTGGGGCAGATGGACGATGAACTCGTGAGCGTTCGCGGCCTGCGCCGCGGCGACCAGCTCCGCGTCGCTCGCCCCGGGCCGCGCATAGGCGATGTTCTCGGCGATGGTGGCGGAGAAGAGCACGGGATCCTGCTGGACGACGGCGAACTGTCGGCGAAGATCGGCGAGGCGAAGCTCGCGGAGATCGGTCCCATCGAGCTCGATATGGCCACCGGTCGGGTCGTAGAACCGCGTGAGCAGGCTCATCAGGGTGCTCTTGCCCGCGCCGGACGCGCCCACGATGCCGAGGCGAGTGCCGGGTTCGATGGCGAACGAGATGTCGTACAGCACGGGACGGCCTGGGCCGTACGCGAACGACACATGATGAAAAGCGACGGCGCCGCTCGCGCGCGCCATGGGTCGTGCCTGCGTTCGCTCTTCGACATCCAGCGGCTCGTCGAGGAGCGCGAACGCCCGTTCCGCGCTGGCGAGGTGAAGCTGGAGCGTGGCGGCCTTCCGGCTGATCGTCCGGAGTGGCTCGTAGAGCTGGTTCAGGTAAGCCATCACCAGGAGCAGCTCGCCCAAGGTGAGTGTGCCGGCGAGGACGTGACTGATGCCGATGAGCAGTACCGCCGCGGTGCCAACAGCCGTCGTCATTCCCACGACGAGCCCGTAGCTCCCCTCGAGTCCGGCGAGGCGCAGCGCCGCGCGCATGGCCTCTCGAGACCGGTGCACGAAACGCTCGTCCTCGCGACCTTCCTGTCCGAATGCTTTGACG
>VBEU01000181.1 GCA_005883775.1 Chloroflexota bacterium
CGATACCCCGGGGCACGTCGACTTCACGTACGAAGTGAGCCGCTCGCTCGCGGCCTGCGAGGGCGCGGTACTTCTCGTCGACGCGTCGCAGGGCATCGAGGCACAGACGCTCGCGAATGCCTATCTCGCCGTGGAGCAGGGCCTCGAGGTCATCCCGGTCATCAATAAGATCGACCTCCCGAACATCGACATCGACGTGATCCGCGAGGAGCTCCGAACGACGCTCGGCTTCCGTGACGAAGAGATCCTTCTCGTCTCGGGCAAGACCGGGGCGGGTGTGACCGAGCTCCTCGACGCGATCGTCGAGCGGGTCCCGCCGCCGGTCGGCGATGTCGCCGCTCCCCTCCGCGCGCTCATCTTCGATTCGCACTATGACGCGTACAAGGGCGTCGTCGCGCACGTCCGGGTCGTCGACGGCTCGCTCGGCGATCACGACCGCATCCGGCTCTTCGCGACGGAGAAGGAAAGCGAGCTCCTCGAGCTTGGCGTGTTCGGCCCCGACCCGCGACCGATCGCGCGGTTGGAGACCGGCGAGACCGGCTACGTCGCGACCGGCCTCAAGGCTGTGGCCGACTGCCGCGTAGGCGACACGCTCACCCTCGCGTCGCGGCCGGCGACCGAGCCGCTCCCCGGCTACCGGCCCGCGAAGCCGATGGTGTTCGCGGGTTTCTATCCCTCCAACGCGCAGGACTACCCGCTCCTCAAGGACGCGATGGAGAAGCTTCGTCTGAACGACGCGTCGCTCATCTACGAGCCGGAGACTTCGCAGGCGCTGGGCTTCGGATTCCGCGCCGGCTTTCTCGGCCTACTCCATCTCGAGATCGTCCAGGAGCGCCTCGAGCGTGAGTACGACCTCGACCTGATCGCCACGTCGCCGTCCGTCGAATACCGCGTGATCACGCAGAAGGGCGCCGAGGTCGCGATCGACAACCCGGCGCTCCTGCCCGATCCGGGCACGATCCTCGAGATCCGCGAGCCGTGGATGAAGGTGACGGTCATCGTGCCGACCGCGCACGTTGGCCCGGTGATGGAGCTCGCGCAGACCAAGCGCGCATCCCTCGCCGACATGAGCTACGTGGACCCGACCCGGGCGATGCTGACGTACGACATGCCCGTCGACGCGCTCTCGATCATCACGCACCGCGAGCGCGCGCCACAAACCGGCCGAGTGCTCGTGAACAAGCTCCGCGGGCTCATCCCGAAGCAGATGTTCGACGTGCGCATCCAGGCCGCGATCGGCGGGAAGGTCGTCGCGAGCGAGACCGTGAAGGCGAAGCGCAAGGACGTGCTCGCGAAGTGCTACGGCGGTGACATCACCCGAAAGCGCAAGCTGCTCGAGAAGCAGAAGGAAGGCAAGAAGCGCATGAAGATGGTGGGGTCGGTGGAGATCCCGCAGGAGGCCTTCCTCGCGGTGCTTCGGATCGGCGACGAGACATGAGATCGCCGAAGATCCAGTTCGAGCACCCCACGCAGCTCGCGGCGTCGACCTTCCTGCGGGCCGTGGCCGAAAACGACGCGGCGGCGATGTGGGAGAAGCTTTCGCGCGAGACGCGTGGCCTGCTCGAGGGCCTCTATGCGGCACGCTCCGCCGTCGCGCTCCAGCACGCCGCCGGCGTCGAGTCATCCGGCGAGGACGCGCGCCTCGCCGAGGTCGTCGCGCCACTTCGCGTCTCCGTCATCGCGGCGCTCGGCGGCGCGGAGCGAATGGGCGGCTTCGGTGTCTCTGGCGCGCGCCTGGTGGACCGTGCGACGGCCTACGTGCTGCTCCTTCCCGACTTCGGTGAGGAGCGGATCGTGGCCGAGACCGACTGGAGGCCGAGCCACCTCGTCGCGTTCGTCCACGAGTCGCGCGAGTGGCTCATCGATCTCGGGCGGACCGCCGAGCTCTCGGCCGAAGCCGACCTGCCGAATCCGCTAGGTGTAACGCGGTGACCCGGGGGATCGGGCTCTACGTGCACATCCCGTTCTGTGCTTCGCGGTGCCCCTACTGCGATTTCGCCACCGCGCCGGCGACGACGGCCCTCCGCTCGCGCTACCTGGAGGCGCTCCGCCGCGAGATCGCGCGGGAGGGACACCTCCTCGGTCGTCCACGCGTCCGCACGCTCTTCTTCGGAGGCGGAACCCCGAGCCTGCTCGAGCCGGCGGAGATCGTGATGCTCGGCGACGCGCTGCGGGACGCGTTCGTCCTCCGGCCGCGCGAGGTGACGCTCGAGGCGAATCCGGCCACCCTGGATCGGGCGCGCCTGGATGCCTGGCTGGCCCTCGGCCTGACGCGTCTCTCGCTCGGCGCGCAGAGCTTTGACCCGCGCGGGCTGCGGGCGCTCGGACGGACCCACCAGCCGGAGGACAGCGCGGCCGCGGTCGGTGTGGCCCGCGACGCCGGGCTCGACCTGAACCTCGACGTCATCTTCGGCTGGCCGGGACAGACGATCGCGGGCTGGGAACGCGACCTCGAAACAGCAGTCGCGTTGAACCCGGATCACATCTCCTGCTACCCGCTCGAGCTGCGGCTCGATCCGGAGGCGTCCGTCCCGAACTGGCCCGGGGGTGGTTGGCCGGTCCTCGAACGCTGGCGCGTCGCCGCGGCCGCGGCGCAGCCCGGCGACGCTGGTCTCGCCGGGATGTACCGGCTCGCCGAACGCATGCTCGCGCGCGCCGGATATCGCCACTACGAGATCGCCAATTGGGCGCGGCGAGGGAAGCGTTGCCTCCACAACCTTGGGTATTGGCGCGACCGCGACTGGCTCGGTGTCGGGGCGGGCGCCCACACGCATCTTGCTGGGGCGCGGTCGGCGAACCCCTCCGAGCTGCGGGCGTACATCTTGCGGGCGAACTCGGGAAGCGAGCGAGTGGTCGACGCCGAGGCCGATCCGCCGAGCGAGGCCGCGATGCTGGCCCTCCGACTCGATTCGGGCCTCGACCTGGGGCGCTACGCCGCGCGCTTCGGCGACGCCGCCACAACGCGGGTGCGGAGCGCCCTCCGCGAGGTCGAACCCGCGCACCTCGTCCGTGTGGAAGATCGTCACGCGCGCCTAACGGCGCGGGGCCGCCTTCTGGCGAACGAAGTGTTCGTGCGTCTCTTGCCGTAGCACGGCAGGGCTCGATCACGGCGCTTGCTATGCCAAGCGGAATTCGATATGCATCACGCGAACACTCCACCGATTTTTGGGGAGGAACCATGCAGGAAGACGAAGGCACCGTTTGGTCCACGCAGAAGGAGCCCGGCTCGGTCTGGCCCACGCCGATGCCATCGAGCCCCACGCCACCTCCGCCCTCGCCGATGAGCGGCTCATCAAAGCGACCGCGAAGCGCAGCACGGCGAAACGCAGCACCGCCAAGCGCAGCACAGCGAAACGCACCACCGCGAAGCGTGGCGGCCGCAAGACGACGGCTCGCCGCAAGACCACCGGGCGCTCGACGGCGAAGCGCACTACACGGCGCAGCTCCGCGACACGCAAGAAGCGCCGCTAAGTCAGGCTCGGGACTGAAAAGAGGGAGGGCACGCCGTGTGGCGTGCCCTCTCTTCTAATTACGCTTTCCGCGGCCCATCCCGGGCTTTCGCCCGTGGTTTGCCTTCTTGCTCCGCCAGCCCAGCTTTCCGCTGGTTTTTTGTTTCTTCTGTCCTTTGCCCATATCAGCGCGCACGTCCTCCAGTGAAGAGATGGAGCTGCAGCGCGCGCGTCGGCGGCGCGATGAGCTCGGTCACGAGCCATTGTGCGACCGGATCCGCCGGGGCGTCCTCGGGAAGACCGACGCGAGCTCGGGCGGTCGCCACGTGACGGCGCACGGTCCGCGGGTCGACCCCGAGCGTAGCCGCCGCCTCGGCGAGCGATCGTTCCAGCACGTCGCGCAGCACGAAGGCGCCGAGGTCCGCCCCGCGTAACGCGTAGCGGCCGACAAGATCGCGGAGGCCCGCACCGAAAAGGCGGCCTCTCTCGACCGCATCCCGGATGGCGCTCGCCGTCTCGCCGTCGACCTCGCCGACCCTGAGCAGCGCGGTGACCTCGGCGATCGGCAGCCGTCGCGCCTCCTCCAGGCTCGCTATGAACCTCCGCACGACGACGTCGTCGGAGACCATCGGGCGCGAGCCGCCGCGTGTCGCCGAAGCCGCGGCCGCGAGCGCTGACCCGAGAGCGCGCCGCAGGCCGTCCAGGTCGGCAAACTTCACGACCTCGACGACCGCCGGGTTACCGAGAAGGAGCCGTGAGATCGGCCGCTCGCGCTCGGCGACAACGATCACCGGGACCGAGTGTTCGCGCGCGAGCTCGACCTCGATGCCGACGCCGAACGACGGGATGCCCGCGTAGGCGATGAGGACGGCGGCGTTCGTGACATGTGCGCGGTCGATCTCGTACACCGAGCGCGGATCGAGGTGCGCGGCGGCGACCGGATCGGTGACCCTGTGCGGGAGGTACGCGCGCAGGCCGGCGGCCTCGGCGATCTCGGCCAGAAGCTCGTAGAAGACCTTCGTCCGCGGGGCATCCTCGAGCGCCGTCAGCGCGCCCGAGATGTACGCCTCGCCGACGGCGACCGCTGCCTTCTCCTTAGCGTCGTCCATGGGCCGCTCATGATGCTCGGGACGTCAAGTCGCGCCCGTAGAATCCGGCGGATGCCCGAGCAGCGCGTGGCCGAGCACCTCCGGCGCCTTCCGCTGTTCTCGCGGCTCCCGGACAGCGAGCTGGCGGAGCTCGCCGACCGCGTCCGGACGAAGAGCTTCAAGCGAGGCGAGATGATCTTCCGTAAGGACGACCCGGGCACGCATCTGTACATGGTCCTCGAAGGCGGGGTGAAGATCGCCCTCCCAGGAGAGTTCGGTCAGGAGGCGCTTGTCGCGATCATGCGACCGGGTGAGTTCTTCGGCGAGCTCGCCCTCTTCGATCGCAGCCCCCGCTCCGCGAGCGCGACGGCGCTCGAGGACACCCGGGCCGCGCTCCTCGCGGGCGACGACTTCCTGGCATACCTCGAATCACACCCGGCCTCGTTCCGCGTTGTCCTGGAGACGCTTGCCCGCACCATCCGCCGGCTCTCCGACCGCGTCGAGGATCTGATCTTCCTGGACGTGCCGAGCCGGGTCGCCAAATACCTGCTGGACCTGGTCCGCTCGAGCGGAGACGGAACGGGGAACGAGCTGACCCTAACGCAGGACGAGCTGGCTGCGTTCATCGGGGCGTCGAGGGTGTCGGTGAACCGCGTGCTCGGTGACCTCGAGCGCCGCGAGATCATTTCGATCCGCCGCCGCCGCATCGCGATCAAAGACGCTGACCGTCTCGCCAAGGAGGTTCGCTTTTAGACATGATGACCGAGCGACGAGCGGCTAAGGGGCAGGGGCCCCTGTTAGCGAGCGACAGCGAGCGTGCGCGAGGAGCGGGTCGATCCCGCCGGAGATCGACCTAGGTGGCGACGGCCCCGCGGAAGCGGCCGCTCGTGCTCGTCGTCGAAGACGACCCGACCCTCGGCGATGTCATGCTGACCGCGCTCAAGGACGACGGCCTGGACGCCAAGCTCGCGCACGACGGCGACGAGGCCATGCGCGACGTCGACGACCTATCGCCGTCCGTCATGGTGCTCGACCTGATGATGCCGAAGCGGGACGGCTTCTCGGTCCTTCGCGAGCTCCGCGCGGACGGGCGGATCTCGCACCTTCCGGTGATCGTCGTGACCGCGATCTTCGGCATGTCCGAGCGTCTCTACGCGACCGAGCTCGGTGCCGCGGACTACGTCACGAAACCGTTCGAGCTCGACGACCTCATCACACGCGTCCGCGCGCTGCTCTCGCCCACCGCGGCATAGCCGCCAGCTCGCCGCTACCGACGAAGAGGGGCTGCGAGGGGTCCTTCCGCCGCGCTGACCTGAAGATCGCTCGTGCAATGGGGGCACCGCGTCGCCCCAACTGCCACGTCCTCAGACAGGCAACGCGGGCAGACCTTTGTCGGGACGGGCTTCACGAAGCTGCGGGCGATGAGGAACACGACGAACGCGACGATGATGAAGGTGATCACCGTGTTGAGGAACACGCCGTAGTTGATCGTCGCCAAGCCCGCGTCCTGTGCCGCCTTGAGGCTCGCCGGATGCTTCCCCGAGAGGTCGATGAAGAGATTGTTGAAGTCGACCCCGCCAAAGAGCAGGCCGACGGGCGGCAGGATGATGTCTTTGACCAGCGAGTTGACCACCGCCGCGAGAGCCACGCCGAGAATGAACGCGAGAGCCAGCGCGAGCACGTTCGCCTTGAGCAGGAACGTCTTGAATTCGGAGAACATCGCCAGGAACCTCCACCCCTACGTTCGCCTCGCGCGAGGCAACCAGCACGCTGGGTGCCAGGGTCACGGACAAGTTAGCTAGCGTTACAACCTTGACGGCGACCGCCGCGTCTTGGTAGGCTTTTAGCACTCTCGATAGGAGAGTGCTAATTGACGAACAAACCCAATTCCGCTGAGTTCCCGGACCTTGATCCGCGCGCCCGACAGGTGCTCGGCGCGGTCATACGCGAATACATCGCGACGGCCGAGCCGGTGGCGTCAGTTCAGCTCGTCCGCGGATACAGGCTCGACGTCTCGCCTGCGACCGTCCGACACGAGCTCGCGGCGCTCGAGGACGCTGGTCTGTTGACGCATCCCCACACTTCCGCGGGGCGGGTGCCGACCGATTTGGGATATCGGTACTTCATCGAGACGCTCATGCCGATCCCGTCGCTGCGTGCCGACGAGCAGGTCACGGTGTCCCACCAGTTCCAGCAAGCTCTGCAGGACACCGCGGCCTGGCTGCGCGTCGCCGCGTCGAGCCTCGCCCGGCTCACCGCCGAGGCATCGATCGTCACGCCGCCGTCGAGCACGCGCACGACGCTGCGGCACGTTGAGGTGGTACCGATCCAGGAGCGGCGCGTATTGCTCGTCGCCGTGGCCGACGGCGGTGCCGTGCGGCAGCAGGTGCTCGAGCTCGGGACGGCCACGACGGCGGAACAGCTGCGAGCGCTCTCGATGCGGCTCACCGAGTCGCTTGGCGGCGCCACGGCGACGAAAGTGCACCAGGCCGCGGCAGCAGAAAAGGGCGCCGACGCGGACATCACGAGGGCCCTCGCTCGGATCCTCGACGAGTACGACACGGTGCGCGCGCGCGAGGTGTACGTGGATGGCTTTCAGAACATCCTGGCCAAGCCGGAGTTCGCCGAGAGCGACCGCAGCCGCGCGATGCTGAGCCTCTTCGAGGATCACACCCGGCTCTCGCAGATCTTGCCGGAGGGTCTCGGCGACGGCGAGGTCCACATCACGATCGGTCACGAGCATCGTTACGAGTCGCTCCGGGACTGCAGCCTCGTCATCGGTCGCTACGGCGCGAGCGGAGACGTCGTCGGTTTCGTGGGCGTCGTCGGGCCGACGCGCATGGACTACGCGCGCTCGATCGGCGCGGTCCGCTACGTGGGGTCGCTCATGAGCGACCTCGTTCGAGTCATGGAGGGTCGCTAATGGACGACAAGATTCGCCGTGCGGAGGAGCTGCTCGAGCAGCGTGCCCGCGAGCGCGGTGGCAATGGACACGCGAACGTGGATACCGACGCCCCGGCTGCGGAGCAGCCGCCGGCCGCGAACCCTGCCGATCAGAGGGCGGAGGAGCTCACGAACGATCTGAAGCGCATGGCCGCCGACTTCGCGAACTACCGGAAGCGCAACGAGGCGGAACGCACCGAGTTCACGAAGTTCGCGAAGTCGGATCTCATCGCGAAGATACTCGACGTTCTCGATGGCTTCGACCGGGCGCTCGCGACGATCCCGGAGGAGCTCAAGGGAACGCCGTGGGTCGAGGGGATGTGGCTCCTGGAGCGAAAGCTGCGCGGGATCCTCGAGGCTGAGGGTCTGAAGCCGGTGGATTCGCTCGGGCTGGTCTTCGATCCATATCAGCACGAGGCCGTCGCGCACCTGCCATCGGACAAACCCGAGGGGACCATCATCGCGGAGCACCAGAAGGCATACCGGCTACACGACAAGCTAATTCGTCCAGCGCTCGTCACCGTTTCGAGTGGGAGCGAAGGCAAGGAGAAGAACTGAAATGGCAAAAGTCATCGGCATTGACCTCGGAACAACGAACTCGGCGATGGCCTACATGGAAGGTGGCGAGCCGACGATCATCCCGAACGCGGAAGGCGGACGGATCACGCCGTCGGTCGTCGCGTTCACGAAGAGCGGAGAGCGCCTTGTCGGCCAGGTCGCGAAGCGCCAAGCGATCACGAACCCCGAGAACACGATCTACTCGGTCAAGCGCCTCATGGGCCGGCGCTTCACCGACTCTGAGGTCCAGCGGACCCTGAAGATGGTCCCGTACAAGATCCAGCCCGCGTCGAACGGCGGCGTGGAAATCGTTCTTGGGAACGCCCAGAAGCTCACGCCGCCCGAGGTCTCGGCGATGATCCTCCAGAAGCTGAAGACCGACGCTGAGGCGTACCTCGGCGAGAAGGTCACGCAGGCGGTGATCACCGTACCGGCGTACTTCGACGACCAGCAACGTCAGGCCACAAAGGACGCGGGTCAGATCGCGGGTCTTGAGGTTCTGCGGATCATCAACGAGCCCACCGCGGCATCCCTCGCGTACGGCCTCGACAAGAAGAAGGACGAGATCATCGCCGTGTACGACCTCGGTGGTGGCACGTTCGACATCTCGGTCCTCCAGCTCGGCGAGGGTGTTTTCGAGGTGAAGGCCACGAACGGCGACACGCACCTCGGCGGCGATGACTTTGACCAGCGTGTGATCGACTGGCTCATCGACGAGTTCAAGAAGGACCAGGGCATCGACCTGCGCAACGATCGGCAGGCCCTGCAGCGGCTCAAGGAAGCCGCCGAGAAGGCGAAGATCGAGCTCAGCTCGACGCAGCAGACCGAGGTGAATCTGCCGTTCATCACCGCGGACCAGTCCGGCCCGAAGCACCTCGTCATGACGTTGACCCGCTCGAAGCTCGAGCAGCTCGTGGGCGATCTCGTCGACAAGACCACCTCACCGGTGAAGCAGGCGTTGAAGGACGCCGGGCACACCGCGGATCAGATCAACGAGGTCGTCCTCGTGGGTGGCCAGACCCGCATGCCGCTCGTGGTCGAGACGGTGAAGAAGCTCTTCAACGGCAAGCAGCCGAACCAGAGCGTGAACCCGGACGAGGTCGTCGCCGTCGGCGCGGCCATCCAGGCGGGCGTGCTCAAGGGCGAGGTGAAAGACGTCCTTCTCCTCGACGTCACGCCGCTCTCGCTCGGCATCGAGACGC
>VBEU01000182.1 GCA_005883775.1 Chloroflexota bacterium
TGACCGAAGCGCGAAAACAGGGCGCGACGCCATATGACGTGAAGGATGTCGAGCTCGGCCATCGCGGTCCGGAGTGCAGCTTCGACGCATTCGTACGGAAGTACGGCCTCGCGGCGGATCCGGCCATGGCCTACATGGCGAAAGTCATCCGCGGCGCCGACACGACCGACAAGGCCATCACACCGGAGTCGCGGGTGTCGAGGCGCTCCTGGAGGGAGTTCGCGTTGTCAATCAGCCGAACGATCAGCGCCAGCGCGAGGCGTCGCGGCCGATCCTGGACGCTCTCTACACGTACTGCCAGACCAAGGTCGCGGCGGTCTAGTTAGGTCGCGTTGAGGGCCTGCGTGACCTCCTCGGCGTCGGCGTACTCGCGATCCGGGAGCTTCTTGAGGGCTTCCTCCAGAGTCGACCCAAGATTCGCCTCGCGCGCCGCCGCGATGATCACGTCCTTGCTGACCGGGTAATCAAGGCTTTCGACAAGCTGACTCGCGACCTCGCTCGCCCGCATTTCCTGCATCCGTTCAACCGGTGCCAGTCCTGTGCCAGCGACCGCAGAGTCCCTTCAGGCGACCGCAGCGCCCTCCTCAGGCCCGGCGCACAGGTTTGATCGGTGGCGACACCCGTGATCCCCGCGGCTCGAGCGATGCCGCGACCTGCTCGCGGTAGCCGACGGAGTTGTACGCGCAGAACGGGATCATCCGCCCGTCCGGTACGAGGAACTCGACGCAACACTTCATCACGTTCTTCACGTTGAAGGTCCACGGATCCATGAAGTCGCGCGTGTTGATCATGAAGACGTGGCGAGCGACATCGCGCGGCGTGTGCTGACTGAGCGGGACCCGCGCGGCGCAGGCGGTGCAGCGATCGGCGCCGGCGCTGCGCTCACCGCCGCCGACGTCCAGGGCGCGATGGACGTCCGCCGCCGCTCGGTCCGAGCCGACCGGCGCGGAGGAGCTCCAGAGTCGCTCGAGGATCTTCAGCAGATCGTCGCTAACGCGCGGCAGCGTGCGGTTCTTGAGATAGTCGAGGTAGAGATCGATGTCGAGGATCCGAGTTATCGGCGTAGTCGTTCCGCCATCGACGAGGGCATAGGTGACGAAATTGCACGTCGGCATGCAGCACGGTACCGGGACGAAGTCGTCGACGACGAACCGACGATCCGTCTGCTCCTCGAGCGCCTTAAGTACGTCCGGGATCGTGATGCGGGTCATGGGATCCGTGGCGAGATGCCGCTGTGCACGGAAGGCGGGCTGAAAGTTCACGCCGAACACGGCGGGGTGCGAAAGGCCGAACTCGACGATCCGCCCGACCTCGTGGAGATTTACGTCGCGTTCGATCGCAGCGACCAGGACAACGCGCACGTCGGCCTCGGCGAGCCGGTCCAGCGCGCGGAGCTTGGTCTCGAGAAGGTCTGGACGGCCACGAAGGAGATCGTTCGTTCGCTCGTCAAAGCCGTCGAACTGGAGGTAGATATGTGGCCGAAGCCGAGCGATCCCAGCGAGGAGCTCGTCGTCGCGAGCGATACGGATCCCGTTCGTGTTCACCATCACGTACGAGATCCCCTTGCGCTGCGCCAATGCGATGAAGTCGAGAAGCTGCGGGTGCAGCGTCGGCTCGCCTCCGGAGAACTGCACGACCTCCGGGTCGCCCTCAGCCGCGACGAAGGTATCGAGCATCGCATTGACCTGCTCGTAGGTGAGCTGGAATCCTGTCCGGGCGAGGTGCGTCCCCGAGTCCGCGAAGCACAGCGGACAGTCGAGATTGCAGGCCGAGTTCACCTCGATGAGCGCGAGGCAGGTGTGCTGCTGGTGCTCGGGGCAGAGACCGCAATCGAGCGGACAACCCTCTTTGACCTCGGTTTGGAATCGAAGCGGCAGCGTTCCCGGCTTGTTATGACCGAGGATGCGCGTGTAGAGATCGGAGTCTCCGAACACGACCGCCTCGAACGCGCCGTGGTCGGGGCAACGCTTCCGCATCACCACCTTGCCGTCGCGAAGATGGATCTGAGCGTCGATCACCCGGCGACAGACCGGACAGAGCGACCGCGTGACCTCCCAGAGGATCGACTCGCGCTCCGTGCGCGTCACGGACGAGGTCACCGGAAGCCTGACGAGCAGACCACACGCCAGGATCGAACCGCCGGCGGCCAGGTTGGAATCGTGGACGAAGTTGACGAGCACGGCGGGCACTCCGACGGCGAGGATGGGAAAGACGACGAAGCCGACCCAGAAATCTCCTTGCTTCTCGGCTCGGCTCGAGTAGACCTTCCGCTTCATGACGGTGCCACCGTCGTCGGAGCTCGTCGACGCGACTGTACCGTGAAGTAAACCAACAGGCCGGCCAGTGCGAGAAGACACACGATCTGCTGGGCCGTCAGCCCGAGCCACACGACATCGTTATTCCGCACGAACTCGACGAAGAACCGGAATGCGGCGTAGCCACCAATGCCGAGCTTGAGCAGTCTGCCGTCCTGAAACGAGGGGCGATCTCGAAGTACCAGAAGCACACCGAACCAGAAGAGGTTGAAGGCCGAGTCGTACAGGGGCGCGGGGTGCACGAGGTAGTCGACGCCCGGCATCTGCACCCCGACCGGAAGCGTCGTCGGCTTCCCAATGCCGTCCTCTCCAGAGAAGTAGTCGCCGAGCCGGCCGACGGCCATGCCGAGCGCCATCGCCGGCGCGAACGCATCGCAGGTGCACCGCCTCCCGGAGAGGTGGCTCGCGATGTAGCCGCCGACATAGCCGCCCGCGACCCCTCCGAGGATCGAGCCGGGCCCGACTCGCGGGTCGAAGATCATGTACTGGGAAAGGGTTTCGATCGCGGGCGGCCCGACGAACACGATCATCGAAAGTCTCGCGCCCAGACTGCCGCCGACTAACGCCGCGAGGGCGATCAGCGCCGTATAGCCTCGGGGCCAACCGCGACGCCGGGCCTCCCATAACAGCACCGCGAGTCCGACGAGGAGACCGAGGACCAGGAAGAAGCTGTGCGAATAGACCTGGAGCCCCCCGACCTCGAACAGGACCGGACGCACGGCGGCAGTATGGCAGTCACGTCCAGAGCCGCCCCGTGTCCTACTCTCAGCGGCCGGTGAAGATAAAGGACCGACTTGCCGAAATGCGCGCCAAGGCTGCGCTTGGTGGCGGACAGCAGCGCATCGCGCAGCAGCACGCGAAGGGGAAGCTCACTGCCCGGGAACGCATTGATCTCGTGCTCGACGAGGGCTCGTTCACGGAGCTCGACGCGTTCGTGCTGGCGCGGCCGACGGAGCTCATTCCGGACGACGAGCGGGTCATGGGCGACGGCGTCGTCACCGGATTTGGCCGGATCGGCGGTCGCGTGGCCTACATCTTTTCTCAGGACTTCACCGTCTTCGGCGGCTCCCTCGCCGAGGCGCATGCCCAGAAGATCTGCAAGGTCATGGACCTGGCGGTGAAGACCGGCGCGCCGATCATCGGCCTGAACGACTCCGGCGGCGCACGGATCCAGGAGGGCGTCGTCTCCCTCGGCGGCTACGCCGACATCTTTCTTCGGAATGTCCTGTCGTCCGGCGTCGTCCCGCAGATCTCCGCGATCATGGGGCCGTGCGCGGGGGGTGCGGTGTATTCGCCCGCGATCACCGACTTCGTCGTCATGGTCCGCGATACGAGCTACATGTTCGTCACCGGTCCGAACGTCGTGAAGACCGTCACGCACGAAGACGTCACCCTCGACGAGCTCGGCGGGGCCGACGTGCACGCGCACCGGTCGGGTGTCGCCCACTTCGAGGCGGACGACGAGGTGAGCTGCGCAGCACTGCTTCGCCGGCTCGTCGGCTTCTTACCGTCCAACAACCTCGACCCCGCGCCCATCGTCGCCACCGAGGACGCACCGGATCGCGAAGACGCCGCCCTGGACGGGATCGTCCCCACCGCGTCGAACAAGCCGTACGACATGAAAGAGGTCATCCGTCGTGTGGTCGACGACGAGGACGTGCTCGAGGTGCACGAGGGCTGGGCGCAGAACATCATCTGCGCCTTCGCGCGCCTTGACGGTCGCTCCGTCGGCGTCGTCGCGCAGCAGCCGATGATCCTCGCGGGCGTCCTCGACATCGACGCATCGGTGAAGGCCGCGCGGTTCGTGCGCTTTTGCGACGCCTTCAACATCCCGCTCGTCACGTTCGTCGACGTGCCCGGCTTCCTCCCCGGCACCGCGCAGGAGCATGCCGGCATCATCCGCAACGGCGCGAAGCTCCTTTACGCGTACGCCGAGGCGACGGTGCCGAAGCTCACCGTCATCACGCGGAAGGCCTATGGCGGTGCCTATGACGTCATGTCGAGCAAGCATCTCCGCGGCGATTACAACGTGGCGTGGCCGAGCGCGGAGATCGCGGTCATGGGCCCGGAGGGCGCCGTGAACGTCATCTATCGGGACGAGATCGCGAAGGCCAAGGATCCCGACCAGAGGCGTACGCAGCTCGTCGGTGAGTACGTCGAGCGGTTCGCGAATCCCTACGTGGCCGCGGCCCACGGCTATCTTGACGACGTGATCGAGCCCCGAGAGACCCGGCCACGGCTGGTGGCCGCGCTAC
Source organism: Chloroflexota bacterium (assembly GCA_005883775.1). Taxonomy (GTDB): domain Bacteria; phylum Chloroflexota; class Limnocylindria; order P2-11E; family P2-11E; genus 3-1-20CM-2-70-9. The sequence continues at coordinate 4,571 of VBEU01000182.1, forward strand.
GCTCTCTCGCAAGCAAGCGGGACGCGAACCCACGTCGCAAGCACGGCAACATCCCGCTTTAAGAGGGGGGAACGGCGCTCACCTCCGTCCTCGTCGCCAATCGCGGCGAGATCGCGCTTCGCATCATCCGCGCCTGCCACGACCTCGGCATTCGCGCGATCGCCGTCTATAGCGATGTCGATCGCGATTCGCTTCATGTGCGCGCCGCGGACGCCGCGTACGCGATCGGACCGGCGGCACCGCGCGAGAGCTACCTCAACGCCGCTCGCATCATCGAGGTCGCTCGACGCTCGGGGGCGACGGCCATCCACCCCGGCTACGGCTTCCTGTCGGAGAACGCGGACTTCGCTCAGGCCGTGGCCGAGGCCGGCCTCGTCTTCGTCGGACCTCCCGCCGCCGTCCAGCGTCTCCTCGGTGAGAAGACCGCGGCACGCCGCCTCGCCCGCGTGGCGGAGGTCCCCGTCGCGGAGGGAACCGAACCGCTGACCGATGTCGCCGCGGCCCGGGTCGCGGCCGCGAACATCGGGTACCCCGTCCTGCTGAAGCCCGCCGGCGGCGGGGGCGGCAAAGGAATGCGGATGGTCCGGAAGGAAGACGAGCTCGAGACCGCCTGGCGCGCGGCGACCGGGGAGGCGACGACTGCATTCGGTCAGCCCGCCCTCTATATCGAGCGCGCCATATGGAACGCTCGGCACATCGAGATGCAGATCCTCGCCGACAACACCGGCAACGTCGTCTGGTTGGGCGAGCGCGACTGCTCGGTGCAGCGCCGCCACCAGAAGCTCATCGAGGAGACACCCGGGCCATCGGTCGGCGACGGCCTTCGCCAAGAGCTCGGGGCCGCCGCCGTGCGGATCGCGAGAGCCGCCAAATACGAAAACGCCGGCACCGTCGAATTCCTCGTGGGTGGCGACCGACACTTCTACTTCCTCGAGGTCAACACCCGGCTTCAGGTGGAGCACCCGATCACCGAGATGGTGACCGGCCTGGATCTCGTCGCGCTGCAGCTCCGGATCGCCGGCGGTGAGCCGCTTCCATTCGCGCAGGCCGATGTCGTGCGTTCTGGCGCCGCGATCGAGTGCCGCATCACCGCGGAGGATCCGCGGGCCGGCTTTCTCCCAGCGAGTGGAGTCATCGCGCTCGTGCGCGAGCCGGCGGGTCCCGGCGTGCGGGTGGATTCGGCTCTGTATGCCGGGATGACCGTTCCGACCGAGTACGACCCTCTTCTCGCGAAAGTGATCGCGTACGGCCGCGACCGGATCGAGGCGATCGCCCGCATGCGGCGGGCCCTCGAGGAGATGCGCGTATCCGGTGTTCCAACGTCGCTCGCATTCCATCGCTCGGCGCTGTTCCATCAGGATTTCGTAACCGGCCGGTACGACACGGGGTTCATCGAGCACTGGGACGCCCGCATCGCGCCGGAGCTTTCCGCAGGCGCGACATCCGCGGCGGCGCTCGCCGCTGTCCTCGCGACGCGCGCGCGCGGCGAACGGCACACCCTGCCACCCGCGGACGCGCCCTGGGCACGTGCGGCGCGCGAAGACGCGCTCCGCTGATGCGGTACGAGGTAACGCTCGACGATCGACGCGTCCGCGTGGAGCTCGGGGACCACGGCCGCTTCACGGTCGACGACCGCGCGGTCGCCGCCAGTGTTCGCGAGACCGTACGCGGGCGCCAGTGGTCGATCACGCTCGCGGGTGAAAGCCACGAGATCACCGTGGTAACGCACGATCCGCTCCGCCTCGACGTCGACGGTAACGATGTTCGCGCGACCGTCATCGATGAACGGGCGCTCCGCGCAAATCGCGGCGCCGCGGGAACGCGAACCGGCCGAATCGAGCTGCGGGCGCCGATGCCCGGTCTCTTGAAGGCGGTGCACGTGAAGGAGGGCGACCACGTTGTGGCCGACGCGCCACTCGCCACGCTCGAGGCGATGAAGATGGAGAACGAGCTGCTCGCGCCATCCGCGGGTCGCATCGCGAAGGTCCGCGCGACCGCCGGCGCGAAGGTGGAGGCCGGCGCCGTGCTGATCGTGATCGCGAGTGAGTAGCCGGCGGCGCGGCAGGGCGGGCATCGTCGCGGCGACCATCGCCCTGATCGTGATCGCGAGTCTCGTGCTGACCGGGCTCATCCTCGTGTACCGGCCACTTCCAACGATCGATGGGGAGTTCCGGCTGCTCGGGCTCGACCAGCGCGCCGAAATCCTTCGCGACAGCTACGGCGTTCCGCACATCTACGCGCAGACCGCGCACGACGTTTTCTATCTCCAGGGGTACGTCACGGCACAGGACCGCCTCTTTCAGATGGACCTCTATCGGCGGGCGGGCGCCGGTCGACTGGCCCAGGTCCTCGGCGACCCGGCGCTCGATTCCGACAAGCAGTTCCGCACGTTCGGCCTCGCGCGCGTCGCCGCGCGGGAGCTCGCCCTCCTTCGTGAGGACACCCGGGCGAACCTCACCGCGTACGCCGACGGCGTGAACAAGTTCCTGGAACAACATGGCGATTCGCTGCCGCTCGAGTTCGTCATCCTCGGTTATCGGCCCGAGCGATGGTCGGCGCTCGACTCGATCATCGTCGCGAAGCTGCAGGCGTACGACGCGGCTGGCAACATCCAGCAGGAGCTCCTCCGCGTTGGCCTCGCGACCCGCTTCGGACCCGCCGTCCTCCCGACGCTTATGCCCGATCCCTCCGGCCGCTCCGCGTCGGTCGACGGCGACGCCTGGGCCGCGGTGGCGCCGTACCTCACGCCGGAGGCATCCACTCTTCCCGGCGAGGCCGCGCTCTCATCGCTCCTTCCCGGCGCCGGCGCCGGCGTCGGCTCCAACTGCTGGGCCCTCGCCGGCGCGCGGACCGCGACCGGCAAGCCGATCCTCGCGGGCGATCCGCACCTCGCCGTGCGGAACCCCTCGATCTGGTACGAGATCGGCCTGGAGGGCGCGGGCTACAAGCTCGTCGGCTTCTCCTTCGCGGGGATCCCGGGGATCGTGATCGGTCACAACGACCGGATCGCGTGGAGCCTCACGTACGCCTACACCGACACCCAGGACCTCTTTCTCGAACACCAGGACCCGACCGATCCTCGGCGCTACGAGTACAAGGGTCAATTCGAGGCCGCCACGTTCCAGCGCGAATCGATCGACGTAAAGGGCCGCGCAGATCCGGCGATGATGGACGTCGCGATCACCCGTCACGGGCCGATCATTACGCCGGTACTCGAGGGGCAGACCGTGCCGCTCGCGCTCCGGTGGACCGCGCTCGACCCGGGTCACCTTGTGGACTTCGTGTTCGAGATCGCGCGAGCCGGTAATTGGCAGGAGTTCCGCGCCGCCGCCGCCGATTTCAGCGGCGCGGCGGTTTCCGCCTGCTACGCCGACGTCGATGGCCACATTGGCTATCAGCTGATCGGCCAGCTGCCGGCGCGGAAGGGCGATGGGCAGATC
>VBEU01000183.1 GCA_005883775.1 Chloroflexota bacterium
GACCTCGTGGAGTGCGAGCGCGTGGCCGCGCTTTCGATCAAGCCACCAGACCCCGGCCGACGTCACGACGAGAAACGTCAAGGCGACGGCCGCGAGGGGCACGACTCCCTGCCCACCGAGCCACAGCCAGGCCACCGCTCCGAGGAACGCGCCGAGACGCCCCACCAGCAGCGGGTCGCGTGGAAAAAGTCCCCGCATCCCGCCGTGACGATAGGTACGCTAATCGCCTCGCAGGTATCAGAGTCGTAGGGAGGCCGCCGTCCACACCACCCTCGGTACCGCACTCGCCGGCCTGATCCTCGGGCTCGTCGCTGTGCCGCTCTTCACGACAGCCTTCCCACTGGCGGTCGTGGCGATTGCCGCTCTCGTCGGCCTGGCCACGTTGCAGCGGGCCTCACGCGCGCTGGGCGGAGGCTTCCTCGTCGCGTTCGGTTTGTGGTGGGTCTACTACGTTCGAGAGGCCGTCGAACGATGCGATGCGTTCAACCGACAGCCGAACGGAAGCTGCGCGATCTACGGCACTCCGGAGCAGCTCGCGCTCGCGGGATGCGTCGTCCTCCTGGGCACTTTCCTCGTCGTCATTGCCCTACGCCGGGAGACGGCTAGGGCGGCGTAGCGGCGCCGTTCGCGCCGGGCCGCGGAAGATCGGTCCGCGGCGGAGCGAAGACCTGCACCACCTGGGTGATCTCCTCGAAGACGCGCGCGCCGTGTGCGGTCCCGGCGGGAATCCGGAAAGTATCGCCGACCATGAGGATGCGCTGCTCGCCCGCGACGACCATCGCGAGCGATCCTTTCACCACCACGCCGAACTGCTCCACGTTGTGTTTGTGCGTCTCGACGATCGTCCGCGGCGTGTAGTCATAGACGATGAGGGTCGCGTGCTCCGCCTGGACGACGCGGCCCTTCACGCCGGGATGGGGCTCGATCAGAGGAAGGTCGCGCGGGCTCGCGTAGTACAGCTTCGGCATGAGTGAGGAGCGGCGCTAGGACGCGGTGGCCTCGTCGCTCTCGAGCACCTGCTGTTCGTTCTTCGAGAGGAGGAGCGGCTTCATGCGGCCCTCGATCGAATCGCCCGTGACGACGACCTTCCGGATGTTCGTGCTCGACGGGATCTCGTACATGACGTCGAGCAGCACCTCTTCGATGATCGTCCGGAGTCCGCGGGCGCCGGTCTTCCGTTTCGCCGCGCCCTTCGCCGCCGCTTGCAGCGCATCCGGCGTGAGCTGCAGCTCCACTTTGTCGAGCGCGAGGAACTTCTGGTACTGCTTCACGATCGCGTTCTTCGGCTCGGTGAGGATCCGCATGAGGTCGCCCTCGTCGAGCGCCTGGAGCGGTACGACGACCGGGAGCCGGCCGACGAACTCGGGGATGAGACCGTACTTCAAAAGATCGTCGGGCATGACCTGCTCGAGGATCGCCGACGTCTCCTTGGTGTTGTCGCGGAGAGTCGCGCCGAAGCCCATCGTCTTCTTTCCGACGCGCGCCTCGACGATCTTCTCGAGACCCTCGAACGCGCCGCCGCACACGAAGAGGATGTTCGTCGTGTCGATCTGGATGAAGTCCTGATGCGGATGCTTACGACCGCCCTGCGGCGGAACATTCGCGACGGTCCCCTCGAGGATCTTCAGGAGCGCCTGCTGGACGCCCTCGCCGGAGACGTCGCGCGTGATCGACGGGTTGTCGCCCTTGCGCGCGATCTTATCGATCTCATCGATGTAGATGATCCCGCGCTGCGCGCGGTTGAGGTCGAAGTCGGCCGCTTGGATGAGCCGGAGCAGGATGTTCTCGACGTCCTCACCGACGTAACCGGCTTCGGTGAGGCTCGTGGCGTCGGCGATGGAGAACGGGACATCGAGGATGCGCGCGAGCGTCTGAGCAAGGAGCGTCTTGCCGCATCCGGTCGGACCGATGAGCAGCACGTTCGACTTCCCGAGCTCGACGTCGTCCACCCGGTGGCCCGCGCCCACGCGCTTGTAGTGGTTGTAGACGGCGACCGATAGCACGCGCTTCGCCTTGTCCTGACCGATGACGTACTGATCAAGGATCTCGTTGATGCGCCGCGGGCTGGGGACCTTCGCGCCGAGTGTCCGGGCCTTCGGTGTCTCCATGAATTCTTCGTCGACGATCTCGCGACAGAGCGTGATGCACTCGTCGCAGATGTAGACGCCCTGGCCCGCGATGAGCTTGCGGACCTGATCCTGGCTCTTGCCGCAGAAGGAGCAGCGGTAGGGCTTACCGCCCTTCGCGGTTGTTGTCATGGTCTAGCGGGCCGCCACCGGCTCTCGAGCTGGCTCGCGATTGACTTCGTCGGCCTTGGCGATCGAGATGAGCGATTCCTTGCCGACGAAGATCTCGTCGATGAGCCCGTACTCGCGCGCCTCTTCCGCGCTCATGAAGCGGTCACGGTCGACGTCACGACGCACCTTGTCGGCCGGCTGGCCGGTGTGGTGCGCAAGGATGCGCATGAGCTTCTCGACGAGAGTCTCGAGCTCCTTGACCTGGATGAGCACGTCGGGAGTGTTGCCGCGGAAGCCTCCTGAGCCCTGGTGGATCATGATCCGCGAGTTCGGAAGGGCGTACCGCTTGCCCTTCGCGCCGGCGGCGAGTAGCACCGCGCCCATCGAAGCCGCCTGGCCGATACAGATCGTGTTCACGGGCGCCTTTAGGTACTGCATGGTGTCGTAGATCGCGAGCTTGGCCATCGTGTCCTCGATGGCATCGCCGATGAAGATGATCCGCTCCTTCAGGAGGCGCGAGAAGATGTCGTACGCCCGCTCGCCGCGGCCGGACTGCTCGATGACCATCGGCACGTAGTTCCGCGTCGTCAAGAGCACCCTCCTCGCGGGTTGAGCCTGTTCAAAGAGTGTACGGCAGTCGATTGACGCCGACGCGCGATTTCCGGGCTTGATCTCGGTTGCCATTCGGGATCAGAGGTGTAGGCATGTCCACCTGACAGGCGAGCCAGTACGATTCGCGCCGACGACAGGAGAGAATGCGTAAGCTTCCGCGCTCGCTGCGCTTCTACGTGGCGGCGTCGACCCTCTACGCCGCGGTGGTCTTCTTCGCTGTCCAGTTCATTTACACGATCCAGCTCACCCAGAGCGGGATCCTCGTCGCCGAGCGTGATAGCGGCGACGTCCTCTCATCGATCCAGATCGTGTCGTTCATCGTCTGGCTAGGCATCAGCCTCATCGCGGCGGCGGTCATGCATCGCCTCGCGACCGAGCTTGCCGGCGCGAAGAGCGCCGAGGAAGAAGCCAAGATCGCGGGGGAACAGAAAGAACAGGAGCTCGGGTCGATCTTTGGTCTCTCGGCGGCGGTCGCCGGCCCACTCGACCTCGAGCAGATCGGCGGCTACTTCGTCGCGGCGATCCGTGGCGCGTTACCGACAGACATGACCCTCGCGCTCATCGTGTACGACGACGTGCTCGAGGCATTTCGCACCGTGGCAGCGGATGGTCCGCGCGCGGCGACGCTTCAAGGGAAGAGCTATTCGACCGTCGCCCTTCCGGCCGTCGTGCGCACACGCGTCATCGATCATCGGCAGTCGCTTCTCCTCGCCGACGACCAAGCGCACGCCGACATGTGGAAGAAAATCGTCGAGGAGCTGCCTGCTCTCGCGACGGCGACGTCCTTCGCCGCGCTGCCGCTCGTGTCGCGCGAACGCCTCGTCGGAGCGCTCCTTCTCATCGGCGAGGGGATCGACGATCTCATCGCGGACAAAGTCCAGCTTCCGATGATCATGGGGCAGTACGTCGCGGGCTCCATTCACAGCGCGCTCTCCGTCAAGGAGGCCGAGGCGCGCGCGGAGCGCGAGGCGCTTGTGAACCGGATCGCGCAACGCGCCCGGGCGAGCCTCGATCCCGAGGAGATCCTTCGCGGCACCGTGGACGAGCTCGCGAAGGTGCTCGACGTTTCCCGCGCTCTCGTCTGCACCGGCGCGACGGAGGATGACCTCGCCGTAACGTACGAGTGGGACGCGACCAGCGTCGCGCCCGTGGGGATCGGGGCCAAGCACGTACCCATCGCGCGCCTCGCCGCTCGGCTCGGACGCACGGTCATCGTGACCGACGTCCGCAAAGATCGACGGTTCACCGATCCGCGCGCGGCCGAGGATGTGATCCAGCAGGACGTCATCGCGGCCGCCGCGACCCCAATCCGCGTCGGAGGTCAGCTCGCCGGCGCCCTTTCGTTCTCGCAGGTCGACCGCTCCCGAGAGTGGACGGCCGATGACGTCCGCCTCATCGAGGCCGTCGCGCAAGAGCTTCGCGTCGCGATCACGGCGGCCGAGGCCTTCGAGCGCCAGCGCGCCGCGGTCGCCGAGCTCGAGCGGCTGAACCGAGCGAAGAGCGATTTCGTTTCGATCGTCAGCCACGAGTTCCGCACGCCGCTCACGGGCATTCAGGGCTTCTCGGAGATGATGGCTGGCGAGGACCTCACTCTCGAGGAGATGCGCGAGTACGCCGGCGATATCAACAAGGACGCTCACCGGCTCAATCGGATGATCACCGAGATGCTGGACCTCGACAAGATGGAATCGGGGCGCATGCAGCTCCATCGCGAGCCACTCGATCTGAATGCGATCGTAAGCGACGCCGTCGATCACATGCGCCCGAACGCACCGCGGCATGCGGTTTCCGTGCGGCTCGATCCGCTCGTGGGCGAGATGAACGGAGACCGCGACAAGCTCACCCAGGTGATGGCCAACCTGTTGAGCAACGCCGTGAAGTACTCACCGAACGGGGGCGAGATCGTGGTCAGCACCCGCGCCGAAAGAGGCGCGGCGCACGTGGTGGTGCGCGACCACGGCATGGGTATCCCCAAGGCGTCGCTCGAGGCGATCTTCGAGCGGTACGGCCGGGTGGAATCGCTGGCGACGCGTCACATCCAGGGGACGGGCCTCGGCCTTCCGATCGTTCGCCAGATCGTCCAGCTCCATGGCGGGACGGTCTGGGCCGAGAGCAGCGTCGGTGAGGGCTCGGTCTTCCACGTGAGGCTTCCACGAGGCGCCGCTCTGATCTCGGCCGCCGCGGAGGCGGCGTCGTGAGCAAGGTCGTCTTCTGCGAGGACGATCCCATGATCCGGAAGCTCGTCCAGACGGCGATGCGGTCGACCAGTCACGACGTGCACATCGCGGAGGATGGCAAGCAGGGACTGGAGCTCATAGGGCACCTGCGCCCTGACGTAGTCTTCAGTGACGTGGCGATGCCCGTGATGGATGGTTTCGAGCTGGCCGACGCGATGCGCGCGAGATCGGACCTCGCGCATATACCGATCGTCTTCATGACGGCGTCGGTGCAACGCGAACAGGTCGAAGAGTGCTTCCGTCACGGCGCTGCCGGCCATCTGGCCAAACCGTTCACGATGTCCGAGCTACGCGCCCGCGTTGCGCAGTTCCTGAAGAGCTAGTGCCCGGGGAACGCATCCTCTTCGTCGACGACGAGGAGCAGATACGGAAGCTGCTTTCGACCTGGCTGGCGCGGCACGGCTACGACGTCAGCGTGGCCAACGACGGTTGGGAGGCCTTGAAGGCGATCCGCGCCAAAGCGCCCGAGCTCGTTATCACCGACGTGAACATGCCGAACATGAATGGTCTCGAGCTCACGAGGAGGATGCGGGCGGACCACCGCACGGCACGGATCCCGGTGATCATGCTGTCGGCGCGCAAGCAGGCCGATGATGTCCTCACCGGATACGCGGAAGGGGCCGACGAGTACGTCCCCAAGCCGGTCGAGATGGCGGTTCTCGAAGCGAAGATCGAAGTCCTGATCAAACGGTTTCGCACCACGAAGGGCGACGCCGTCGCCAAGCGCGGGGGGAACGTGATCCTGTTCGTGCACGGCAAGGGCGGAGTCGGCTGCACGACACTCGCGGTGAACGCGGCCGTCGCGCTCGCCGCGACGACGATCTATCGCGTCACACTGCTCGACCTGAACCTCGAGTTCGGCAACGCCCCGATGCTGATGAATCTCAACTCTGCCCACACGCTCGCCGACCTCGCCGAAAATGCTCACGAGCAGCTGGACGAGACGACCTTCGCCAGCTACCTGGAGCAGGACCGAAGCGGCGTCCGCGTTCTCGCCGGTTGCGACCTGCCGGAACGAGCCGAGCTCGTCAGCGTGCCGGCCGTGCAGCAGGCCGTCGATCATCTTCAGAAGCAGTCCGATTACGTCGTCGTCGATGCTCCGGCGAGCTTCTCGCAGCACGTCCTCTCCGTGCTCGACGTGGCCGACGCCGCCGTGATCGTGACGGCCGCGCACCTCCCCTCGCTGAAGGCGACGAAGCAGGCGCTCGAAGTCCTCGAAAAGCTCTCCTTCCCGCAGGAGCGCACCGTGCTGGTCGTGAATCGCACGAGCGCCTCCGGGGTCGAGATGGACCACGTCTCGCGGTTCTTCAACCGGAAGCCCGACATCGTCGTCCCGTACACCGAGGCCTGCGACGACGCCGCGGACCGGGGCCGTCCGCTCGCCGTCCTTCATCCCGACAGCGCGGCGTCGAAGATGATCCGGGACCTCGCGGCGCGGATCGCCGTCGCGGCACCCGCGGGCAGGTAATCCCGGCCCCAGGCGCCGAGTGTGGAATGGTTCCCGCGCTATCTCGTGTAGCGCGCGCTCGACGGGCGGCGTCGTCGCCGCATTACAAGGAAGGCGATGGCGGCCGAGGTCGTCCCGACGATGGCCACGACCTCGGCCGACCTGGCGTCAGTCGCCGTCGACGGCAATGTCGTGATGGGAGGCGCGGTTGGAGTCGCAGCCGGCACCGCGGCTCCCATCACCATGCTGGCGATCGCGGTCCCGCTCGCGTCGATGCGGATCTCGAAGCACGCCGAGGTGGCTCGCTGCGGGAACGTGAACGCAAGATTCGGCGACGCCGCGAGTGCGATGCGAAGGCCGGGCGTCGTAGTCACGATGTCGATGACGGCGCCGCGCTGATCAGGGATCGCCGGGCTTAGTCCCAGGACCTCACCGCAGATCGGCGACGGCATGGCGATGAGCTCGAGTACGGGACCCGCCGTCGTGAGCGTCCGATTGATGCACATTGCCAGACCGACGGGTGACGCCGCTGGTAGGTGGTCGGATGCATGGAGCGCGAAGGTGGACGTCCCGATCGTGACCGATCCGGCGACGCTGGCGCTCGGTGCGATGAAGACGCGAACCGTGCCGCACGTCGCGAGATAGGGCGGCTCAGCCGCAGCGGGAGTGGTGAGGAACGTGAGCGACACGAGAATCCCGGCGGAGAGCGGCAGGGACCGCCACACGCTATTTCTTTTCGAGCATCGCGCGAAGGGCTTCGCGGCCCTGGGGCGTCGCATCTGACTTCTCGGGCACGATGATCTTCGGCTCCGCCGGCTTCGCAGGCGCGTCGCCGTGGAAGTCGAAGTCATCACCGCCCGCCTTCCTTATCGCCTCGCGCTCGGCGTCGGGAGAATCGAGCCCGACGAGCTTGTCGACCGTCTTCCGATTTCGGATGGACCGCGCAAGTGACGCGAGGACCGCCGGAGAGCGCAGGGCCTGAGGGTCGACCTGCGCGAGCGGGGACATCGCGGCCTGCGCGGCGAGCTCGTCGCCCGAAACGGTGATGCCCTCCTTCCGCGCGATCGCGTCGAGCACCAAGAGTGACTTCGCGCGCCGCTCGGCCACCGGACGCCACTCCTTCCGGATGTCGTCCTCGGTCTTTCGCGCCTGGAGCAGGAACTTCTCCCAGCTCAGACCCTCCTGCTTGATGCGCGCTTTCAGGTCGGTCACGAGATGCTCGAGCTCGTCCTCGACCAGTAATTCGGGGACCTCGACGGTGGACGTCGCCATCGCGTGTTCCACCGCTTTGTCGGCCGCGTCGTCGCGCGCCTCGTGGAAGGCGGCATGCGCAAGCTCGTTGCGGACCGCTTTTCTCAAGTCTGCGATGTCCGCGACCCCGACGGTCTTCGCGAACTCGTCGTCAAGCTCCGGCAAGACCTTTTCGGCGACCTGCGATGGCCGAATGCTGAACGTCCCTGTCTTTCCGGCGAGGTCGCTCTCGCTCGCGTCGTTCGGGAACGCGAGGTCCACCTTCTTCTCGTCGCCGACCTTCATGCCGACGAGCGCCTCACCAAGGCCGGCGATGCCGAGATCCTTCCCCGCCTCGATGTGCGCGTTGCGCGCGAACGGCGGCAAGGTCTTGCCTGGCACGGCCGCGTCGATGTCGACGGTGAGAATGTCTCCGGCCCGCGCCTCGCGGTCCACCGGCCGGAGCTGCGCGTGGGTGTCGCGCATCGAGGCGATCGTGCGCTCGATGTCTTCGTCGGTGGGCGGAGCGGCCTCGACTTTCGCGCCATGGGCCAGGTAATCGCCGAGCTCGACGTCGGGACGCACGACCACCGTCGCGGTGTACCGGAGGGGCTCGCCTTCCTTGAGCTGCGTCAGCTTCGCATCCGGTCGATCGATCGGCTCGATGCCCTCCGCCTCGACGATCTCCCGATAGG
>VBEU01000104.1 GCA_005883775.1 Chloroflexota bacterium
GACAGCTCCACGAGGACCTTGTCGCCCGGCACGACCCGGATGAAATTCATCCGCATCTTGCCGCTGATGTGTGCCAAGACCGCATGCCCGTTCTGGAGCTCGACCTTGAACATCGCATTCGGAAGGGCTTCAGCGACCGTCCCTTCCACCTCGATGACCTCTTTGTTGCTCGGTTTACTCGCCATCTTCTCCAGACACAGGTTGACCCGCGGCATGAACCCACGGGAGATAACAGTGTACCAAGAGCGGCCAGTTCCGGGCAATCATCGGCGTCAGGCTGCCACCGCAGCGCCTTCGCCGGCGCGAGTAAGCACGACGGGACCGGCAGCGGTGCACGCCAGGGTGTGCTCGAAATGCGCCGAAAGGCTCCGGTCTGCGGTCACCACGGTCCATTGGTCGCCAAGCGTGCGAGTCTCCGGGCCGCCGATGTTCACCATCGGTTCGATCGCGATGCAGAGGCCCTCGCTGATCGGGGGGTTGGGCTGCCCCTTCGTCGGTCGGTAGTTCGGCACCTGCGGCTCCTCGTGCATCGCCCGTCCGATCCCATGCCCGACGTAGTTGTGGACGACGCTGAATCCCTGGGCGCGGACGTACTCCTCCACCGCCGCGCCGATGTCGCCGATTCGGCCACCGACCTTCGCGCTCGCGATGCCGATCCGGAGTGCCTCCTCGGTGACCTCGATGAGGCGCGCGGCCTCCCCTGAGACCTTTCCGACCGGAACGGTGATCGCGGCATCGGCGTGCCAGCCATCGACGATCGCGCCCGCGTCGATGCCGACGATGTCCCCCTCGCGCAGCCGTCGTGTCGCGGAAGGGATCCCGTGGACGATCTCGTAGTTCACCGAGGTGCAGATGGTCGCCGGATATGGCGGCGTGCTGTAACCGAGGAAGGAGCTCTCGGCGCCCGCCCTGCGGAGGACCTCCGCGGCCACGCGGTCGAGCTCCGCCGTGGTCACGCCGGGGCGCACCGTCGCGCGGCACACGTCGAGCATCGCCGCCACCACTCGACCGGCATCGCGCATCTTCGCCATCTGCGCCGGGGTCTTGAGCGTGATCATTCCGCCGCCTCGCGAAGACGAGCCGTTACGTCGGGCACGCTGCCCACGCCGTTCACGCGCTTCACAAGTCCGCGGTCCTCGTAGTAGGAGATGACCGGACGGGTCTGCTCCTCATACACGTCGAGCCGGTTCGCGATGATCTCGGGGGTGTCGTCGGCGCGGTGCTCGGCGGTGGCCCGGCCGTTCAGACGCGCGACGAGCTCCTCACGCGGCGCGTCGATCAGCAGAACGCCGCCGATGTGCCGGCCCATCTCGCCGGAGAGCTGGTCGAGGGCTTTGGCCTGCGCGACCGTTCGCGGAAATCCGTCGAACAGCACGCGCGTCGAAGGCGATATGTCCTCAAGCTTGGCGCGCACCATGCGAACGGTCACGTCGTCGGGAACGTACTCGCCACGCTCGAGGTACCCCTTCACGCGACGGCCGAGGTCGGTCTGGCGGCGGATGTGGTCGCGGAAAACTTCGCCGGTCGAGAGCTGCACCCAGCCGTTCTCGTGAGCGAGCGACTTCGCCTGCGTGCCCTTCCCCGCCCCGGGGGGGCCGATGATGATGAGATCGCCACCGCTGTCGCGGAGGCTGGATGTCTCAGGGGCGGACACGGTCTCGGTCACTAGCGGATGAATCCCTCGTAGCTGCGCTGGAGCAGCTGGGCCTCGAGCTGCTTCATGGTCTCGACCACGACGCCCACCACGATCAGGATGCTCGTGCCACCGAGCCGCAGCGTCTGCACGCCGGTGATGTCGCCGATGAGCGTCGGCATGACGGCGACGATCCCGAGGAACAGCGCGCCGGCGATCGTGATCCGCGTCACGACACGGGACAGGAACTCGGCGGTCGGGCGGCCGGGGCGGATGCCGGGGATGAACCCGCCGTAGCGCTTGATGTTGTCGGCGACGTCATTCGGCACGAACGTGAAGGCCGTGTAGAAGAACGTGAACGCGACGACGAGCACGAAGTAGGTCAGGTTGTAGAAGATCGGGTTCTGGAAGAAGGCAACGATCGCGGTCGAGACGTTGCGCAGCCACTCGGTATCGCTCGTCGTGAAGTACTGCGCGACCTGGTTGGGGAGCAGCAGGATCGAGATCGCGAAGATGATCGGGATCACGCCGGCGCTGTTCACGCGAAGCGGAATGAAGGTGCTCCCGCCGGAGTACATCCGAGTGCCGCGCACGCGCTTTGCGTACTGCACCGGAACGCGGCGCTGGCCCTCCTGAATGAAGATGATCGCCGCGATCACGAGGACCGCGATGACCACGATCGACCCGAGCGCGAGCGCGTTCGACTGCACCTGGAGCGTCTGCTGCACCGTGTTCGGGAGACGGCCGACGATTCCGGCGAAGATGATGAAGCTGATCCCGTTGCCGATGCCGCGCTCGCTGATGAGCTCGCCGAGCCACATCAGGATGATCGTTCCGGCGGTCAGCGAGGCCAGGATCGAGAGGGTCGTCGCAATGTCGTTCGGGCCGAACGTGTTCAGCACGCCCTGCTTCTGCATGAAGACCGCGACGCCGATGCCCTGAAGGAGCGCGAGCGGAACGGTCAGCACGCGGGTGTACTGGTTGATCTTGTTGCGGCCGTACTCGCCCTCTTTCGAAAGACGCTCGAGGGCGGGGATCGTCTGATTGAGCAGAGTCATGATGATCGACGCGTTGATGTAGGGGTTCACCCCGAGCGCGACGATGGAGAACCGCGCGAGCCCGCCGCCGGAGAAGAGATCGAGCAGGTTCACGAACGCGCTGCTCTGCAAGAGTGCGTTCAGCTGATCCTGGTTGACGCCCGGAAGCGGGACGTGGGCCAGGAACCGGAAGACCAGGATCATGCCGAGCGTGAAGAGGATCTTGTTCCGGAGATCCGGTGTGCGGAGCGCGTCGATGAGCGCCTGGAACATGCCCACGCGCTAGACGCCCGAAGCGATGATCACGATGGAGCCGCCGGCGGACTCGATCTTCTGGCGCGCCGTCGCGGACACCGAATGCGCGTGTACCTCAAGCTTCGCGCCGATATCGCCGTCGCCCAGGACCTTGATGCGCGCGTCCCGCTCGATGAGGCCCTTCGCGGCGAGCGTGTCGGGTGAGACCTTTCCCTCGGCGGCGTATTCGGCAAGGCGTCCCACGTTCACGGCGACGAAGGTCTTCCGGAACCGGTTCTTGAAGCCGCGGAGCTTCGGCACCCGCATGTGCAGCGGCGTCTGGCCACCCTCGAACCAGCCCGGGAGACCCGGGCCCGTGCGCGCGAGCTGACCTTTCGTCCCGCGGCCCGCCGTCTTGCCCTGGCCCTGCGACGTGCCCCGGCCGAGCCGGCGCGGCAGCTTCCGCGAGCCGCGAGGCCGGGCGACCTGGTGTTCACGCATCAGCGGCTCGCGTCCTTCTCGTCGGTGACGACGATGAGATGCGCGACCCGACGGATCATCCCGCGAAGCGCCGGCGAGTCGTCGTGCGACACGACGTGGCCCGGACGCCGCAGTCCGAGCGCCGACAGCGTCTGCTTCGCGCCCTTCTTTTCGCCGATCGCGCTCTTGTGCTGGCGGATCTCGAGACGCGTCACGACGCCACCTCGGCCGTTTCGCGACGCTCGCGAGGCTCGCGAGGCGGAAGGCCTCGCGTCTGGCGAATGGTCTCGGCGGAACGGAGCTGGGATAGCGCCTTGATCGTCGCCCTCACGACGTTCACCGGATTGGTGCTCCCGAGCGACTTCGACAGGATGTCGCTGATCCCCGCCGATTCCACGACGGCGCGCACGGAGCCGCCGGCGATGACGCCCGTGCCCTTGGATGCAGGGCGAAGGACGACGCGCGCCGCGCCGAAGTCGGCGACGACCTGATGCGGGATGGTCCGATCGACGAGCGGAACGAGCATCACGTGCTTCTTGGCATCCTCGCGACCTTTGTTGATCGCGCCCGGGACCTCGTCGGCCTTGCCGAGGCCCGCGCCGACGTGACCGCGGCCGTCGCCGACCACGACGATCGCGGAGAACGAGAAGCGCCGACCGCCTTTCACGACCTTCGACACGCGATTTATCTGTACGACCCGCTCGGTCAGCTCGAGGCGATTTGCGTCAATTCGTGGCATCTAGCTCTTAAAACCTCAACCCCGCGCTTCGGGCGGCGTCGCCCAGCGCTTTGACTCTTCCGTGATAGCGGTAACCGCCGCGATCGAAGACCGCTTCGGCGATGCCCTTGGCCTTCGCCTTCTCGCCGAGCATCGATCCCACCGCCTTCGCGCGCTCGCTCTTATTGCCCTTGCCGTCCTTGGCGGCCTTTGACTGGGGCTCGGCCGGCGACGGCGAAGCCGTGGCCGGCCGCAGGTCCAAGTCCGTGGCTGTGACCAACGTACGCCCGGAGTCGTCGTCGATGAGCTGCGCGTAGATATGCGTGATGGAGCGGAAGACGGCGAGGCGCGGACGCTCCGCACTCCCGCGGATCTTCTCGCGCACACGCGAGTGACGCCTGGTCCTGCTTTCAAGTCGCGACTGCTTAGCCATTAAGCCTTCGCCGCCCCGACCTTGCCGGCCTTGCCCGCCTTGCGGCGGATGTACTCGCCCGCGTACTTCACGCCCTTCGCCTTGTACGGGTCGGGGTCGCGGAGTCCGCGGATCTTCGCGGCCACCTCGCCGACGGCCTCTTTGTCGATACCTGACACCTTGAGCTTCTGCGGTGTCTCGACCGTGAACGTCACGCCCGCCGGAGGGTCGATCTCGCTGGGATGCGAGAAGCCAAGCGAGAGCGTCAGCTTCTTCCCCTGCAGGATGGCCCGGTAGCCCGTCCCGCTGATCTCGAGATCTTTCGCGAATCCCGTGGTGACGCCGGTGACCATGTTGGCGATGAGCGTCCGGGTCAGACCGTGCAGCGCGCGATTCATCTGCGAGTCGTCGGCCCGCTGCACCGAGATCTTTCCATCCTCGCGCGCGATCTTCATGTTGTCGTGAAAGGTCCGCGACAGCTGCCCCTTCGGGCCCTTCACGCTCACCGTCTGACCGTCGATCTTGATATCGACCCCGCTCGGGACCGTGACGGGGAGTCTTCCGATTCTGCTCATGCTCTACCTACCAAACGTACGCCAGGACCTCGCCGCCGAGGCCCTTGCGCTCCGCTTCGCGGCCGGTCATGAGGCCCGAGGAGGTCGAGATGATGGCGACGCCAAGGCCGCCGAGCACGCGCGGCATCTCGGTCTTCCGCGCGTAGACACGGAGGCCGGGCTTTGAGATGCGGCGCAGCCCTGAGACCGCCGGAAGCTTGCCGACGTATTTCATCCGGAGGACGAGCTCGCGCGCATTCGGCTGTTCGTAGCCCGAGATGAAGCCTTCGTCGCGCAGGATGCGCGCGACCTCCGCCTTCATGCGGCTCGTCGGCACGGACACGGTCTCGTGGCGCGCGCCCGCCGCGTTGCGGACGCGCGTCAGGAGATCGGCGACGGGGTCGTTCGGCATCCCGATCCCCTTCGGTCGCGCCTTCTTCGGCGGCGCAGGCTTGCGCGCCGGCCGCTCGGTCCGCTCCGCGGTCTCCGCGGGCTGTTCGCGCGTCGCGGTCATCTCTTCGGTCAACACCAACCCCCTGTCACCAACTCGACTTCGTGACGCCCGGTAGCTCGCCGATCAGCGCGCGCTCCCGGAAGCAGATCCGGCAGAGGCCGAACTTCCGAAGGAAGCCACGTGGCCGGCCACAGACCTGGCACCGATGGTGCGTCCGCACCGAGAATTTCGGCGTCCGCTGCGATTTCAGGATGAGGCTTTTCTTGGCCACCGTTGCTCCTTTAAGACGACGCGGTGCGGAACGGCATCCCGAGGCTGCGCAAGAGAGCGCGCGCCTCTTCGTCCGTTCTCGCGGTCGTGCAGATCGTGATCGGGCACTCCTTGGAAGTCGCGGATGCGCGGGAGGGCGACCGTCACGAGCTTCTCGAGGAAATGCCACATCCGCTCGCCCCGCAGCGTCACCTTGAGACCGATAGGCATCCCGACTCGCAGCCGGAAGTTCGAGATGGCCTTCTTGGACTTCGTCACGATCGGACGCTGTCCGGTGATCTTCGCGAGATCGCCCGCTGCCGCGTCCATGGCCTTCGCATTCCCGATGGCCTCGCCCATGCCGATGTTGAGGACGATCTTGTCGACCTTCGGGATCTGCATGACGTTTCCGTAGCTGAATTGCTTGCGCAGCTCATCCTTCACGGCCGTGTCGTAACGCTCCTTCAGTACCGCAGCCATTACTTCGGCTCCTGCTCAATCTCGCGGCTTCGCCGCGGAGATCCGCTCACGGCTGGCGGTGTTCGCTCGCCCCGGCAAAGCCGTGTCTCGCTCACTTCGGTTCCTCCACGACGATCGCCTCGCCGCAGCGCTTGCACACGCGCTCCTTGGTGTCCTCGTCCATCCGGTGCGCGACACGCGTGGGTTTTCCACAGTGGGGGCAGACGACCATCACCTTCCCAAGCCCGAGTGGCATGGGCTGCTCGATGATCCCGCCCTTCTGGTTCTTCGTCGGGTTGGCCTTGGTGTGGTGCTTGGCGATGTTCACCCCGGCGACGATCACGGTCTGATCGCGGGGCCGCACTTCCTGCACGCGGCCGCGCTTGCCCCGGTCCTTGCCGGTGATCACCATGACTTCGTCGCCCTTGCGAAGGCGCATGCCACTAGCCATCTAAAGGACCTGCTCAATCTCGCGGCTTCGCCGCGGAGACTCGCTCACGGCTGGTTGGATTCGCTCGGCCCGGCAAAGCCGGGTCTCGCTCATGCTCATAGGACCTCCGGGGCGAGCGAGACGATCTTCATGAAGTTGCGCTCGCGAAGCTCGCGGGCGACCGGACCGAAGATGCGGGTCCCGCGCGGCTGGTTCTGCGGATTCAGAAGGACGGCGGCGTTGTCATCGAAGCGGATCATCGAACCGTCGGTGCGACGGTACTCCTTGGTTTGACGGACGACGACCGCGCGCACGACCTCGCCCTTCTTCACTCCGGAGTTCGGGATCGCGTTCTTCACCGCGGCGATGAAGACGTCGCCGCTCTCGGCGGTCGTCCCGGTGGACGACGCCAGGACACGGCTCACCGAGAGCTCGCGCGCCCCGGTGTTGTCCGCGCAACGGACCCGCGTGTAGGGTCGGATCACTCTTCCGCCTTCTCCGCTGTCTGGGGCTCGTCCTCTTCACGGTCGGGCGTGAGGATGTCGGTCACGCCCTCTTGCTCCTCGAGCGCCTTCGAGATGTCGGCGACCCGCGGCGCGGCCGCCCCGGCCTCACCGGCACGCGAGATGACCTCGACCAGCCGCCAGCGCTTCGTCGCGCTGAAGGGCCGGCTCTCCTGGATGCGCACGAGGTCGCCTGCCTTGGCCTCGCCGGCCTCGTCGTGCGCGGCGAATCGCTTGCGGAGCCGGATCATCTTCTTGTAGAGCGGGTGCTCGCGGAAACGGCCGACCTCGACGATGATCGTCTTGGCCATCTTCGCCGAGACGACCACGCCGACCTTCGTCTTTCGACGGAAGCGCCGCCACGTGAACTGCTCTTTCTCGCCGGCCGCGGCCGGCGCTGGCGCCGCCCGTTTACGCGCGACGGTGCGCTTGCCGACCGGGCGCGCGGCGACCGCCGCCTTCGCCGGGGCCTTCACCGCAGCCGCCGGGGCCCTCGCCGCAGCCGCGGGGGCTTTCGCCGCCGCTGTCGCGCGTGCCTTCGCGGGCGCCTTCGCGCGCGTCGTCGTCGTCTTTGTCGCGGTCTTCTTCTCGGTCTTCTCAGCCACTGGTGTCACTCTCAGTCGTTCGCTCGCGCATCACGGTGAGAAGGCGAGCGATCTTGCGCCGCGCCTGCGGCATGGTGCGGAAGTTCTTGAGCTGGCGCGTAGCGAGCCTGAACTTCGCGTCGAAGAGCTCCTCACGCGCACCGCGCAGCTGATCCGCGATCTCGTTGTCAGACAGCCGCCGCATGTCCTTCATCCGCCGCCGCCTCCTCTCTCGCGATGAACTGGGTCTTGATCGGAAGCTTGTACGCGGCGAGCCGCAGCGCCTCTTTCGCGAGGGCACGATTGACGCCGCCGACCTCCAGAATGACCCGCCCGGGGCGCACCACGGCCACCCAGTGGTCGGGCGCACCCTTGCCCGAGCCCATCCGCACCTCGGCGGGTTTCTTGGTCACGGGCTTGTCGGGAAACACGTTGATCCAGACCGCCCCACCCCGCTTGAAGTGGTGCGTCACCGCGCGCCGGGCCGCTTCGATCTGGCGGGCCGTCATCCAGCACGGCTCCATCGCCTTGAGGGCGTAGTCGCCCTTCGTGATCCGGTTGCCGCGCTGCGCCGCGCCCTTCATCCGGCCACGCTGGAACTTGCGGTGCTTGAGCCGCTTCGGTTGCAGCATCTAGGTCGCCCTCGCCGGCTGGGGCACGGGTGCGGGCGCCGGTGCCGGCGGCGCCGGTGGGCGCTGTGGCGCGGCGGCGGGCGCGCTCGACTGGGTGACCTGGCGCGGGGCCGGCTCGATCTCACCTCTGTAGACCCAGGCCTTCACGCCGATCGTGCCGTAAGTCGTCTTCGCGGTGGCGCGGCCGAACTCGATGTCCCCGCGGAGCGTGTGCAGGGGGACGCGCCCCTCGCGCTCCCACTCGCGGCGGCTCATCTCGGCGCCGCCGAGCCGGCCGGAGACCGCGACGCGAACCCCCTTCGCGCCCGACTTCATCGACCGCTGCACGGTCTGCTTCAGGACCTTGCGGAAGGACACGCGCCGCTCGAGCTGCTGCGCGACGTTCTCGGCGATGAGGTAGGCGTCGAGCTCCGGATAGCGGATCTCGAAGATGTTCACCTTGACCATCTTGCCGGTCATCTTCCCGAGGACCTGTGTCGATCCGGGCGATCGCGGCGTCGCGGAGCCGTCCGCGGATGGCGTTGCGGATCCCGATGTCCTCCTTGAGGAGCACCGGATAGTTCTTCTTGTTCGCGAACCACTTCGCGTTCCACGTCTTCGTGAAACCGAGGCGGAACCCGATCGGATGCGTTTTCTGGCCCATGACTAGCTTCCTCTCTCGTCGAGCACGACCTCGAGATGCGCCATGCGGTGCACCTTGAGATCGCGACGACCGCGACCGCGGTACCAGACGCGCTTCATGCGCGGGCCCTCGTTCGCGATGGCGCGCTTCACGTACAGGTTCTCGAGCGTCAGATTGAAGTTGTTCTCGGCGTTGGCGATGGCCGACCGCACGACGCGGCCGAGCGGCAGCGACGTCGACTTCGGAAGGTTCTCGAGGATGGCGATCGCCTCTTCGGCGCTCTTTCCCTTGATAAGGTCGGTCACGAGACGCGCCTTCCTTGGGGAGAGCCGGAGATATCGGGCCGATGCCTTGACTTCCATCTAGGCCCCCGCCCTCACGTTCGTCGAGCGCTCGGGCGTACCGGCGCCCGCGGGCGCTCCCGCACTCGGTGCGGCCGTGGCGCTCGCGGCCTCGGCTGCGGCGATCGCGCGCCCGTGCCCGCGAAAGCTCCGTGTCGGCGCGAACTCGCCGAGCCGGTGACCGACCATGTTCTCGGTGATGAAAACGGGCACGTGACGGCGGCCGTCGTGCACCGCGATGGTGTGGCCGACCATGATCGGCAGGATCATCGAGGGGCGCGACCAGGTCTTCACGACCTTCTTCTCGTTGCGCGAGTTCAGGATGTCGATCTTCTCTTTCAGGGACTTCTCGACGAAGGGGCCCTTCTTTACAGACCTGCTCATTTGGACTTCCTCTTCGGCGGCCGCTCGGTGACGAACCGATCGGTGCGCGGGTTGTTGCGGGTCTTGAGGCCCATCGCCGGCTTGCCCCAGGGTGTCTGTGCCTGACCGCCGACGGGCGACTTGGCTTCGCCGCCGCCGTGGGGGTGGTCGCGCGGCGACATCACGACGCCGCGAACGGCCGGCCGCCAGCCCATGTGACGCTTGTGCCCCGCGCCGCCGACCTTCTGGTTCTCGTGCTCGACGTTGCCGATCTGCCCGACCGTCGCGCGGCAGCGCACGTGGACGACGCGGATCCCACCTGATGGCAGGCGGATCTGCGCGTATTCGCCTTCCTTCGCGACGAGCTGCGCCGCGCCACCCGCGGCGCGCACGAGCTGCGCCCCGCGTCCGGGCTGGAGCTCGATCCCGTGGATCTGCGTTCCCGTCGGGATGTGCTCGAGCGGCAGGCAGTTGCCGACCCGCGCTTCGGCATCCGGTCCCGAAATGACCGGGTCGCCGACCCGCAGGTCGTTCGGCGCGATGATGTAGCGCTTCTCGCCGTCGCGATAGACGATGAGCGCGAGGCGCGCCGAGCGATTGGGGTCGTATTCGATCGCCGTCACCTTCGCGGGGATGCCGTCTTTGTCGCGCTTGAAGTCGACCATGCGGTAGTTGCGCTTCTCCCCGCCGCCGCGATGGCGCGTCGTGACGCGGCCCTGAGCGTTGCGGCCGGCGTGGCGCAGCTTGCGCTCGGTGAGGCTTCGCTCCGGCTTCTTGCCCTTGGTGAGCTCCTCGAACGAAGCGGATTGGCGGAAGCGCCGGACCGGCGATGTCGCCTTGTACTGCTTCAGCGGCACTTACACGCCCTCCACGAAGTACTTCTCGATGCGCTGGCCTTCGCCGATGGTGACGACAGCTTTCTTCCAGTCGGGACGGTGCCCGATGCGCCGTCCAAGTCGCCGCGACTTGCCCGGGACGTGGATCACGTTCACGGCGACGACATCCACCTTGAACGAGTCGGCGACCGCGTCGGCGATGTCGCGCTTCGTCGCGGTCTTCGCGACCGCAAAGGTGTAGCGCCCGGCACCGGTCTGGCTCATCGAGCGCTCCGTGATCACCGGACGGATGAGGATCGCGTTGCCCTTGATGCTCATTCTTAGTCCGCCCTCTCCACGGTCGCGACGGTCGCGCGCGCCGCGAGCGCGTCGAGCGCCGGCCGAAGCACGAGGACCGTCTCAGCGCGAAGCACGTCGGTGAGGCGGAGGGTTCCCGGCGTCCGGATCTCGAACTCCTTGAGATTCGCGGTCGCGCGGCCGACATGCTCGTTGGTTTCCGCGGTCACGAGCACGGCGCGACCGGTGTGGCCGACGCGAGCGAGCCAGTCGAGGACCTCGCGGGCGCGCGGCCGATCACCGTCGAACCGAAGCTCGTCGACGACGAGCATGTGCCCGGTCGCGGCGTGCGCCGCGAGAGCCTCGGCGAACGCCGCGTGGCGCATCTTCGCGGGCATGCGCTGGTTGTAGCGCCGACCGTTCGGGCCGAACACCACTCCGCCGTGCCGCCACTGCGGCGAGCGCGTCGAGCCCTGCCGCGCGCGGCCCGTGCCCTTTTGACGCCACGGCTTCGCGCCGCCGCCCGCGACGCGCGAACGATTCTTCGTTGCGCTCGTGCCCTGCCGCGCGTTCGCGAGCGAGGTGAGCAGCGCCTGAAAAAGCACGCCGCGCCGTTTCGCGGGCGAGGCGATAGCCGCGGGTAGCTCGACCGACCCGTCGGAGCTGCCGTCGGCCTTGATGACCGGCGCGTGGCCGGCCGGCGCGGTCGGAAGCGCGCGCACCTCGACCTTCGGACGCGGAGCCTCGCGGGGTTCTTCCTTGCGCTCGCGGCGCTCTTCGCGCGTCGGCTCGGGACGGACGACGCGGGTCACGGGCCGCGCGACTGCGCGCTTCGCGGGCGCCTTCGCGGCCGTGGCCTTCGCCTTCGCCGGGGCCGGTTTGGCGGCTGCCTTCGCGGCCGTCGCGGTCGGCGCTTTTGCGGCGGTGGGCTTCGCGGCCGTGGCCTTCGCCGGAGCGGCTTTCTTCGCCGCCGGCGTGGCCTTCTTTGGTTCCTTCTCTTTGTCCGCCATCAGGCCTTTCTCACCATCACGATCCCGTTCTTTCCACCCGGCACCGCGCCGGCGATGACGAGGAGCGAACGCGCGGGATCGGAGCGCAGGATCTCGAGGTTTCGGACGGTCACCTTGTCCGCACCCTGATGCGCTGCCATGCGCAGTCCTTTGAGGACGCGACCGGGCGTCGTGCCCGAGCCCACCGAGCCCTGACGGCGAAGGTGATCCGATCCGTGTGACTTCGGTCCGCGCGAGAAGTGATGCAGATGGACCGGTCCCTGAAAGCCCTTGCCCTTCGAGACACCGCTCACGTGGACCTTGTCGCCCGGGGTGAACCGATCCACACCGATCTCCTGTCCCGTCGCGAACCCATCGGTGTCATCGAGCCGGACCTCGCGCAGCACGCGCATCGGCGGCAGATCCTTAAGGTGGCCGAGCTCGGCCTTCGTCATACGGTCGGGATTCTTGGCGCGCCCGAACCCGAGCTGGATGGCGCTGTAGCCGTCCCGCTCCTTCGTGCGGACATGCGTCACGACGTTCGCCTCGGCGACGATGATCGTCGCCGCGACGACCGAGCCATCTTCCTTGAAATGCTGGAGCATGCCGAGCTTGCGACCGAGCAGCACCGGTTTCTTGAGCTCCGGGGCGGCGTTGGTCGTCTCGCCCTGCTCGTCCTTCTCTTCCACTTTCGTCTCGTCGGTCATCTTCTTGGGCCTTCTTTTAGAGCTTGATCTCGATGTCGACGCCGGCCGGAAGGTTCAGCTTCATGAGGGCGTCGACCGTTTTCTGCGATGGGTCGTTGATGTCGATGAGCCGCTTGTGCGTCCGGATCTCGAACTGTTCGCGCGAGTCCTTGTAGATGAACGGACTCTTGATGACCGTGAACTTCTCGATACGTGTCGGCAGCGGGACCGGACCGGTGACCGTCGACCCGGTCCGCTGCGCGGTCTCGACGATCTGCGCCGCGGACTGGTCGATGAGCTTGTGGTCGTACGCCTTTAGGCGGATCCGGATGCGCTGCTTGGCCATTACGCAATTACCTTTGTGACGACGCCTGCGCCGACGGTGTGTCCACCTTCGCGGATGGCGAACCGAAGACCTTCTTCGAGCGCGATCGGCGTGATCAGGGTGACCTCGAGGGTCGAGTTGTCGCCCGGCATGATCATCTCGGTGCCCGTGGCGAGCTTCGCCTCGCCGGTCACGTCGGTCGTGCGCACGTAGAACTGCGGGCGGTACCCCGAGAAGAACGGGGTGTGGCGGCCACCCTCTTCCTTCGAAAGCACATAGACCTCGGCGTTGAAAGTCGTGTGCGGCTTCACGCTGCCGGGCTTCGCGATGACCTGGCC